>NZ_CAWUDO010000038.1:0-76531 GCF_963920935.1 Nostoc sp. CCY 9925
CCTGGAATTACAGCGTTGCCAATAGTGCAGTGCAATCTCTGGGTGCAGGGGTGACTAAAAATGAAACCTTCACTGTGCAATCTGTTGACGGTACTGCTAGCCAAAACATTGTTGTCACGATTACTGGTGTCAACGATACCACTACCATCACAGGTACAGCTACAGCAGCAGTTACTGAAGATACCAGCACGCCCAATTTAACGGCGACGGGCGCATTAACTGTTGCTGATGTCGATACCGGGGAGAACAAATTTAACACCAGCGTTACCTCTGCTACTGGCAATCTCGGCAGTCTCACCATCACTGATACTGGAACCTGGAATTACAGCGTTGCCAATAGTGCAGTGCAATCTCTGGGTGCAGGGGTGACCAAAAACGAAACCTTCACTGTGCAATCTGTTGACGGTACAGACAGCCAGGATATCACTGTGACCATCAACGGTGTCAACGATAACCCAGTTGCAGGCACAGACTCCTTAGTTGCTACCCAAAACACGCCATTGAACATTTCTGTCGTCACCCTACTTGCCAACGACAGCGATGTGGATACTGGCGATGTCTTATCGATTACTGGGGTGAGTAACCCAGTGGGTGGCACTGTCACATTCAATAATAATGGCACCCCTGCCAACACTGCTGACGATTTTATCATCTTCAATCCCACCACCAGTGGCAATCGTAGCTTTAAATACACCCTTAGCGATGGCAAAGGCGGCACCGCACTCGGTACTGTCAACCTACTCATTGGCACTCGCCAATTTGGCGGCAATGGTACAGACAGCCTCACAGGCAATGATGGGCCTGATTACCTTGATGGCGGTAATGGCAATGATACCCTCATTGGCGGATTGGGCAACGATATTCTCCTGGGCGGTGGTAACGGTGATGATTTGTTAGTTGGCGGTGCTGGTGCTGATACTCTCACGGGCGGTTTAGGCGCTGATACTTTCCGCTTCGCCTTGAGTGATTCGCCACTCAGTAATTTTGACCGCATCACCGACCTGGAAATTCGCACAGATATCATCGATGGCCCCACTGCTGTTAGTGCGGTTAACCTTGCCGAACTGGGGGCGGTAAGTGCTTTAACCCAAGACTCAATCAGTGCGGTGTTGACTAACGGTAGCTTTGTTGCCAACCGTGCAGCCACCTTTAGTTTTGGTAGCCGCACTTTCCTGGCGCTGAATAATGGCAGTGCTGGTTTCCAATCTACCAGCGATGCGGTGATTGAGATTACCGGGTTTGGCGGTAGCTTGACTAATTTGGCAATTGTTTAAGTGTAAATAGAGCGATCGCACTTGAGACAATTTGAAGTGCAATCGCGCTATTTTGAAGAATTTGGTGCGTTACACTGTCCTTGCAAGAGCTTTTGTCTGCCCTGTAAGACTTTCTGCCTTGACGTTTCAGTATATCGCGCAGGCTGTAAGAGCTTCCGTCTTGCCTGTAAGACTTTCTGCCTTCCTTGTAAGACTTTCTGCCTTGACGTTTCAGTATATCGCGCAGCCTGCAAGAACTTCCGCCTTCCTTGTAAGAGCTTCTGCCTTGACTTGATGGCAAACACACTTACGTTACACCAATTTTTACCCCCTTAATCCCCACTTTACAAGGGGGGAAAATTAACCGGACACGATATCAATCGGTAAAGAATGCTGGAAATCACTGAAATTTTAGATTTTTGCAGAAAAATCAACAATTTTACGTATGACAACTTTTTATACAATTGTCCACCATAGATATGTAGTACATTCATTAACTTGGTGTTAATTATGGGAAGAGCAAAACGCAGTTCACGTACACTCGAAAAAGCTCAAGTACGACTAGCAAGTGTTAAATCTATCAATCCAACTCTTGAGGTGAGAGAGGGATTGACAGTCAAAGATTATACTGACAAAATCGAAAGCCTGCGAGAATCTATAGAAGCATACAATACCGCCCTCTCCAATATTGATATATTGCTAACTCATATTGTCGAAAGTGAAAAAGATTTAGCAGATTATTCCGATCAATTTTTGCGTGGTATAGCTTATAAATTTGGTCACAATAGCGACGAATATTACAAGGCTGGAGGAGTTCGGAAAAGCGATCGCAAGCGTCCTGTACGTCAAAGCGCGGTTTTACCCGCAAGTTAATCGTCAGGGCACAATATATTGTGCCCCTATCTGTATACTTCAAGTTAACCTACGTCATCATGAGCGAAACGGTTAAACAGGAAGTCTAAGGCATAGTTACGCAGTTGATAGTATTGTGGATCTTCCATGATACGGGCGCGATCGCGGGGACGAGAAAAAGGAATTTCCATGACTTCGCCAATCTTTGCATGGGGGCCGTTAGTCATCATCACCAATTTATCTGCTAAAAATAGCGCCTCATCGATGTCGTGGGTAATCATCAACACTGTACAGCGGTTTTCATTCCAAATTTTCAGCAGTTCTTCTTGTAACTCTTCTTTGGTAATGGCATCCAGCGCCCCAAAAGGTTCGTCTAAAATTAAGACTTTGGGACGAATCGCCAAAGCGCGGGCGATGGAAACTCTTTGTCTCATACCGCCAGACATTTGCATTGGTTTCTTTTCCATTGCGTCAGCCAGTCCCACCATTGCTAAATGATCGCGCACGATCGCTCTTTTTTCAGCTTGTGGTTTATTAGGATAAACGGCATTAACAGCTAAATAAATATTTTCAAAAGCAGTCCGCCACGGTAGCAAAGCGTAGTTTTGGAAGACAACCATTCTGTCTGGGCCTGGTTTGGTAATGGGCTGTCCTTCTAGTAATACTTGCCCGGAGGTGGGAAAGTTAAAACCGGATACCATGTTTAATAGCGTGGATTTACCGCAGCCAGAGTGACCGATGACACAAATAAACTCGCCTTGTTCGACGTTGAGGTTAACGCCATCGAGTACGGTGAAAGGGCCTTTTTTTGTGGGATAGACTTTGGTAACGTCTTTGATTTCTAGGAAGGGCTGACGGGTGGTGGCTGTATTTTCTAATGGCTTTCTGAGGTCGGTAACTGTTGAATTGCGGTTTTGCATGGTGATTTGGTTATTGGGTATTAGGTATTGGGGACTCTTGGCGGCGAACTATTAAAGTTCAAGGCTCATTAATGCAATACGGTTCAGTTAAGGGTTGACTGTTTGTCAAAGTCAATTTTTTTTAACGAACCGCCAAGGACGCAAAGAACGCAAAGGAAGAGAAGGAAGAAATGTTTAACTCAAGTGTATTAGTTGTTAATAGAGTTCAAAGGCTGGTGCGTGATGTCCTACTTCTTCCACTGCCTCTTTCTCTCACCATTCTTTTATGAAGCAAGTTTTCTTCTTGGTGCATCAAGAATAACTTCGGCGACTGAGAAATCGCGTTTAATTTTCAAGCTGTTGAGATAGGCAATTGGATCGTCGGCGTTAAAGGGAGTACCATCAAATAGTTGGATGGGTTGGCGAATGTAGCTAATATCTAAGCCTAATTCTCGTGCGGCTGTGCTGAAAACACGCACTCGACATACACGTTCGACAACTTCCACCCAATTTCTGGGGAAGGGAGTGTCACCCCAACGCGCTAATTGACTCATAATCCAAATTTGTTCGGTGCGACTGGGGCGGTTAATGGCAGACTCGGAATAAAACTGGTGGTGGGCATAGTCTCGCAGGGGATGGTCAATATCACAGGTGAGACTATCTGGATCTTCGAGTTGGATGTATTCTAAATCAGTGCTGACATAATCTCGACTTGCTAAAATTTGGCGAATCTCTAGGGCATTTTCGGGATTTGCACAGTATTGACAAGCTTCTAGCAATGCTTTAGTTAAGGCAATGTGGGTGTTTGGATAAGCTTCTGCCCAATCTTCCCGCACTCCCAGAACTTTACCGGGGTGTCCTAGCCAAACTTCTAAGTCGGTGGCGATGGTAAAGCCAACATTTTCGGCGGCGGCGCGGTAGTTCCAAGGTTCGCCGACGCAGTAACCATCAATGCTTCCGGCTTGCAAGTCGGCTACCATCTGGGCTGGGGGAATGGTCTTCATGTCTACATCGCCGTCAGGGTCGATTCCACCAGCGGCTAACCAGTAACGCAGGAGTAAGTTGTGCATAGATGCGGGATGCACTACTCCCATTGTGTGCCTTTGGTCGCGAGTACTAAGCAGATATCTTTTGAAGTCTGATAAGCTTTGCACGCCTTGGTCGTAAAAGCGTTTTGCTAAGGTAATGGCGTTACCGTTGCGGGTCATGGTGAGGGCGGTGACAACGGGCAAAGGTTGGTTGTTGTGTCCTCCCAAAGTCAGCCACATGGGCATCCCGGAAGGCATTTGAGCCGCATCCAAATAACCGCCACTCATGCCATCAACTATACCCCGCCAGCTACTTTCGCGCACTAGGTGAACTTCATCTAAACCATGCTTGGTAAAAAAGCCTTTTTCTTTAGCAACTGCTAAGGGAGCGCAAGCGGTGAGTGGTAAAAAGCCGATTTCTAAATTAACTTTTTCTAAGCCATGACGGGAAATGTCGGCAGTTTTTCGGGCGCGAATTTTCTTAATCCGTTTTTGCTGATTGAGGAAGTAAATCATCTCACTCCGCAAGCTGTAGTAGCTAGGATGTTCGACAACTTCCATGCGCTTGCGGGGTCTGGGAATATCTACTTCTAAAATGTCACCAATTTTCGATTCGGGGCCGTTGGTGAGCATCACAATTCTGTCAGATAATAGCACTGCTTCGTCTACATCATGGGTAACCATCACAGCAGTAACTTCATTTTCTTCGCAAATTTGCATGAGTTGTTCTTGCAAATTACCGCGAGTGAGTGCATCCAACGCGCCGAAGGGTTCATCTAATAGTAGCAGCTTGGGACGAATCGCTAAAGCGCGGGCGATCGCTACACGCTGCTTTTGTCCCCCAGATAACATTCCCGGCTGTTTGTCAGCATGGGGACGCAAGCCCACCATATCGATATGTTTTTCGATAATGGCGTTGCGTTCAGCTGCGGGTACGCCCTTCATTACTGAATCTACAGCTAGGGCAATATTTTCTCTCACTGTCCGCCAAGGTAATAGCGAATAGTTTTGAAAAACCACCATTCTATCGGGGCCTGGTCTGCTGATTTTTTGCCCTTCTAAGGTGACAACACCTTCACTAGGCAAATCCAAACCTGCAATCATATTCAATAATGTAGATTTGCCGCAACCGGAGTGACCAATTAAAGAAACAAATTCTCCTTTTTTAATTTCTAGGTCAATTCCTTTGAGGGCAATATATTTACCACCGCCGGTTAATTCAAAAACTTTATCAATTTGATCGACAGCAACAAATGTAGACATGGCAGTTTTAAAATTTGTAATTTGCTCAGAAAATTTACAACAGATAAGTGAGTAAACAGCAGACAGCAGCTAGTTTTTCAATAATTACGAATTACGAATTACGAATTACGAATTAATAGTAGCTGCCAGATTTACGGTATTCGAGGGCAGTGAAGCCATCGTTTTCTAATACTTGACCTTTATCGACTAGGGCATAAATTAACCATCTGTCACCACATTTCATTTGATTTTGTACGGTACATTCTAAATAGGACAATGCTTCGGTGAGAATCAGGCAACCATTGTCGGCAGTTTGTGTAGAAAGATTGACAAAAGGATTATTTCCTAAAACGCTATTACGAGAAAAATAGCGGCGGACATTTCTGCCTTCTTTGAGAATATTCAAAACAAATTTATCGCCGGGATGACACATTAAATCTGCATTTTGTTCGTCAGCAATGGCAATCATAATCCCCGGTGGATTAAAAGTTGCTTGAGATACCCAAGAGGTTAAAACTCCTTTGTGGCTTTCTTCATCACGAGTTGTTAAAACACACAAGGAACCAATAATCCGCCCCACTGCTTGTTCGGTGCGGTCTACTTGGGTTTCTGTGACAACTTGACGCGCAGTCCGCAATTTTTTAGTTTTCTTCAAGTTTTGGGCAAAGGAAGCGCCTGCTTCTTGGCATTGTTGAAGAATTTCAGATGTAGGAGTAAAGCGGACTCTAATTGTTTCAAATCCTAGAAGATAATTGGCATCTTTGAGCTTACTTTCAAGTAAATCAATTGCTTCTCCACTCCAGCCATAAGAACCAAATACTCCTGCTAATTTTGTTTTAGCTGCTGTGGCGAGAACTATTCCTAAAGCTGTTTGAATTTGGGTTGGTGCATGACCGCCTAAGGTGGGTGAACCAATAATAAATCCGTCGCAAGCTTCGACAATGCGGGTAATTTCTGCTGGTTCTGCCAACTCACAATTAATGGACTCTACATTGACTCCATATTGAATTAAACCTTGAGCGATCGCATTAGCTACAATTGCCGTATTTCCGTAAGCAGAGGCATAAAGTAAAGCAACACTCAATTCTTGTAATTTCTGTTTTTGACACCATTGACGATAATCAAAAGTAAATCGGCTGAGGCTGTAACGAACAACAGGGCCATGAGCAGGAGCATAACATTTTGCTGGGAAAACCGAAAGCTTTTCTAAAGCAACTTCGACTTGTTTGGCTTGGGATGCGTGGAGACAATCAAAATAGTAATGACGTTCTGCATCTAAACTTTTCCAGTCTTCATCGAAGAGGGTATCTTCGCAAATATGAGCGCCAAAAAACTTGTCTGTGTAGAGAATTTTGGTAGCAGAATCATAAGTACACAATCCATCTGCCCACCGAGGAGTCGGTACGCTCACAAATGTGAGATGATGTCCTTGTCCTAAATCCAAAGTATCCTCGGAACGGACAGCTTGAATGCGCGATTCCCATTGCGGAAAAGCAGTTTTTAAAGCATTAGCAGCGGGGCGAGAACAAATTAAAGTAGCTTGAGTAGCTTGAGAAAACAGTACTTGTAAGGTGGCTCTGCGGTTCGGGTTGACATGACCGAGAACAATGTAATCTAGGGTAGTGAAATCTAGATATTGTGCTAATTCTTGGAGATAAATTTCTGTAAAAGATTCACCGGGAGGATCGATTAAAGCTTTTTTATCAGCTTGAATTAGATAAGAATTTGCCGTAGTTCCCCGTTGGCGGGAATACTCAACTTCAAATTTTAGTCGTTCCCAAGTCCGCGATCGCAAAACCAGCGTATCTTTACCAATCTCAGCAACCTGCACATCTCTCGGACGACTGGTAATTAAAGTATTAGCAGACATAGTAACCTCTATCGGGGAAGGGGAAAGGGGAAAGGGGAAAAGGGAAAAGGGGAAAGATTTGTTGCAATTTGTCCCCTTATCTCCTTATTTCTCGATTAATTGCCATTACTTTCGACTAATTCCGATTTGGCTCGATTTTTATAGCGTTTAGATATTGCTTGTTCGGGGTCGATGCCTTCAAATGTGGGGGGTAGCCAAACTCGAACAACTAGTATTACTCCTAAAACTAATAAGAAGGCACAAGTAGCTAAAATTTGACTCCAATTAGTTTCTAAAACTCCTTTAACAATGACTTCTCGTAAGGCGGAAACAATAGAGACTTCCACAGCTACGCCAATAGATATTCGTTGTTCTTGTAAGTAAATAATCAGCAGCCGAAATAACTCAACTAAGATGAGCAAAAAGAGAATATCGGCAGTCACAACATGAAAATCCAGTGGAGGAAGCAGGGAGAAAAACATATCTCTCACCTGAATTACCATGAAGCAAAACAAACCAAGACAAAGAGAAATTACAATCAAATCTTGAATCAATTCCAAGGTTTGTACGATGCGTTTCCGATGGATTTCATAAGTAGGAATTGAGCTATCTTGAGCAGTCTTATACATAGCTTTTTGTGAGTGAGGAGCGGGGGAGTGGAGGAGCGGGGGGAGCAGGGGAGGCAGGGGGAGAAATAACCAACAACTAACGACCAATGACCAATGACCAATGACTAATGACCAATTTAGTAATGATTGCCAATTTTGCGGTGATGGACGGCGGTGAGTCCGTTGACTTTGGCGACTCGGCCAGTTTGGACGGTGCTATAAATCACCCAATGGTCTCCACAGTCCATGCGGCTGGTGATTTCACATTCAAGATAAGCTAAAGCTTCAGCTAAAATGGGGGATTCGTTGGTAGCAGCAGGATATGTTTTAATTCCCGCAAAGCGGTCTGCACCGGGGGCAAAACGCTTGAGGAAATGTTTCATTAATCCTTGATATCTGCCTTCTTCTAAAATATTTAAGACAAAGCGATCGCCAACGTGCATTAATGATTCTATGGCCCGGTCTTTGGCTACAGCGATCGCTACGCCTAAAGGATTCAAACTTGCTTGTGTTACCCAAGAAGCCAGCATTGCACTTTGAACTTCTTCTTTTTTGGCGGTGATAATATACAATCCTGTGCTAATTCGCCCTAAGGATTTCTCTAATTCGTTATCAATGGATTTAATTTGTTTGATGGTGCGATCGCGGTTCAACCATTGACCCATATCTGTCCCCGCTTCATCGCAAAGTTGCTCTAGTACCTTGGAAGGAGCTTCTTTAACTAAAATTGGGGTAAATGCTTCAATTAATCCCAATTCTTGAAACTTATTCCGTAAGGGAAAAACAGGCTCATCTTCTCCTCCTCCCGACTCTAATAAACCAATGGCTTGTTTATTATGAGCAGCAGCTAAGATAATCTTTAAAGCTGCCTGAGGAACATCTGATGATTGGGGAGGCATTCCAACAACTAAACCAGCAGCTTGGTCAACTAATTCTCGAACTTCTTGAGGCTCGGCATTATTTAAAGCTACTAATTCTACCGCCACACCTGTTTTTGCAATTCCATGGGCGATCGCCCTTACTAAATGCTCGCTATAACCGTAATCTTCAACGTAAAATAAAGCCACTAATGTCTCTGTTTTGGCTTGTTCTAAACTCCAATTTTGATAGCGTCCCAGCCATTCGGAAATATACTCTTTTAGTAAAGGCCCGTGTCCTGTAGCAACTGTTTTGATTTCTAACTTTTCAATTCGCTTTAAAGCTGCCAATACAGACCGAGCATTAGGAGCCATCAGGCAATCATAGTAATATTTAAAATCTTCTTCGATGATGGTCAGATTCTCATCATAAGTATGGTCATCACAGTAGTGCATTCCAAACACATCGCAGGTGTAAAGAGTGCCTGTTTTGTGGTCATAAGTCAAGATTGTATCAGGCCAGTGTAAGTTAGGAGCCGAGATAAATTCTAATTTATGCCCGTCGCCTAAATCTAACAACTCTCCACTTTTTACCAGCTTTGATTTAAAAGGCTGGTGAATCATATTTTCCAAAAATTGAATAGCTATCTTCGCACCAACAACAGTAATGTCAGGAGCTAGTTGTAAAATATTTTTGACTAAGCCACTATGGTCTGGTTCAGTGTGACTAACAATCAAATAGTCTATTTTAGTTGGGTCGATTAATCCTGTCACTATCTCCAGATATAACTCCTCAAACTTGCCATGAGAAGTATCAACTAAAGCTAGTTTTTCTCCTTGAATTAAAAAAGAATTATAGGTCGTGCCATTCCGTAAACCAAACTCGACATCAAAACGTTCTCTATCCCAATCAAGACAACGAATAGCAGTTGTTTCGGGAGCAATTTCAACAGTTTCAATTGTTAAACGTCCGGTGTTGGGAATAACTTGAGTAGGCTGTGTGAGTGCGACCATTGGTTTTCTCCAATCAAGAGATTATCTAGAGCAACTGTGCTTACTTCTTATATTTACTTGAAATGTTTAATTAGTAAAATGCCAATTTCTAAAGTTAACTATCAAAAAGATTTATTGTTCATTCCTATTGATTTATCATTGAATAAATCAATGGTTATCATTAGTTTTCTAGCAAAGATTGAAACTATTCAAAGAGAAATACGCTTGGGTTAGTGATATTTAGTAGCGAAAGAGTTCGCCAGCTTCCTTTAAAAATTTAGACTTAATTCCTTCCTTTTTAAGGAAGCCTAGGAGAATCAAGCTTTAACCCAAGCGTATTAATTTAACTAGGAGTTATAAATTTGCAGCAGATTTCAAATTCCTGAAGCACCAACCTAAGTCTGGTAGCCTTCTGTAAAGACTGTTTTACTTGCCTATTCTGAATTCTGTTGTATAACTCATCACTGATGATTACTTCTGTTCTGCCGGTAAAATCTTGTTTTGCAGCCAAGCCATCGCTTTATCTAGCAGTAAACCAACAACGCCGATATAAACCAGAGCCAAAATCACTTCGCTGACGTTGTTATTTTGATACGCATCCCAGATAAAAAAGCCAATTCCCACAATACCAGACATGACGATTTCAGCGGCGATAATCGCTAACCAAGCTAAACCGATCGCAATTCTCAAACCGGTAAAAATATAGGGTAATGCCGCAGGAATCAAGATATTAGTGAAATATTCTTTGCGGCTAAGTTGTAGAACTTTGGCGACGTTGTTGTAATCTTGGGGAATTTGAGTAACGCCGACAGCAGTGTTAATTAAAATCGGCCAAATAGCAGTAATGAAAATTACGAATAACGCTGCTGGTTCGTTTTGTCGTAAAGCTGCTAAAGAAATTGGTACCCAAGCTAAAGGTGGTACAGTCCGCAATAATTGAAACAGAGGATCTAAAGCCTTGGACATGGTTTTATTAACACCAATTAAAATGCCCAAGCCAATACCTACAATTGCCGCAAGTGTATAACTAATAGCGACTCGTTGTAGACTTGCTAAAATTTGCCAAAACAAACCTTTATCGATGCCACCTCGGTCATAAAATGGCCAGAAAATAAGTATCCACGTGTCTTGTATAACCTGTATTGGTCCTGGTAATGTTGCACCGGGAGTCCAAGCAAATAATTGCCACAGAACTAGAAATATGGAAATGGCGATCGCTGGTGGTATAAGGTCAGGAAATTGCTTTTGCAGACGGGATATAAAGCCATTATTAAATCTAGGGCTTGCAGGGCGTTTTTGGGCTAATGTCATAATCTATCTACTCCTCAAATTTTATTTGTCATTAGTCATTAGTCACTTGTACTGAGCGTTCGCGTAGCGTCTCGTAGAGAAGCCGAAGTATTGGTCATTAGTCATTGGTCATTCTTTCTGAATGCCCCATGCCCAATGCCCAATGCCCAATGCGCAATTAAATATTGACCTTCTTGATTTTCAAACTCTTGAGATATTCTTCTGGCTTTTCGGGGTCGAATTTAATGCCATCAAAAAACTCTTCTACACCACGAGATGTGTTTGTAGGAATTTCAGCAGTGGCAATACCAGCTTCTTTAGCCGCTTCTTTCCAAATATCTTCGCGGTTGACTTTATTAATTAGTTCCTTCGCTTTTGCGGCATTATTGGCAATGTAGTCTTTTGGTAAAAATCCCCAACGGACATTTTCCACAATGAACCATAAATCATGACTTTTGTAAGGATAAGAAACATTACCTTTTTCATCTTTCCAGTAGTAAGCTGCCATTGATTTATCATCAATTTTGCGACCATCACCCATGTCATACTTGCCTTGGAATGGGTCTGCAAGAATTTCAGGTGACGCCAGATTAAAATAATTTCGTCCAGCAAGAATTTGAGCGGCTTCTTTGCGGTTGTCAAAATTATCTAACCACTGTTGAGCCTCCATAATGCCTTTTAAAATTGCTTTGGTTGCTTTGGGATTTTTATCAACCCAGTCGGCTCTCATGGCAAGATATTCTTCAGGATGATTCTTCCAAATTTCTGCGGTTAATGCTGCTACATAGCCAATTTTGTCTTGAACAAGACGATAAGGCCAGGGGTCACCTGTACTAAAGGCATCCATTGTTCCTGTTTTCATGTTGGCTACAGTTTGCGCTGCTGGTACTGTGAGCAATTTCACATCTGTATCTGGGTCTAAACCGCCTGCTGCTAACCAGTAGCGAATCCACAAATCTTGGTTGACGTGGGGAAAGGTGAATGCTGCGGTGAAGGGGGTTGAAGATTTGAGTTCGGTGAACAGGGATTTAGCGCTAGCCAGTTGTAAACTGATACCTTTGCCTTGGTGCTTGCTGGCGATCGCAATTCCATTTCCATGTGTGATTAATTGGCATAATACATACATGGGAATCTTTTGATTGCCCTTGGTAATTAAACCTTCTGTAATTAAATGTGGCATTGGCATCTGCCATTGACCGCCATCAATACCACCACCCGCAGAACCAATTTCTACGTTATCTCTAGCCGCACCCCAAGAAGCTTGCTTAGAAAGGTCAACTTTAGTCATGCCATATTTGGCAAAAAAGCCTTTCTCTTTAGCAATAATTAAAGGAGCCGCTTCTACAATCGGAATATATCCTAATTTGACTGTAGTAGTTTCTGGTGTTTGTTCGGGACTAATATTAACAACCGACTGAGCAGTTTGCTGTACTTGGGTTCCTTCACCAGTCAGGTTTTCAGGAGGATTACCCAAACAACCTTTGAGCAATACAGCACTCGCAGATGCTCCAGCTGTGAAGATAAATTTGCGCCGAGAAATTCGATTAAAAAATTCTGTCATAATATGTCCTGGAATGTAAATTTTATTTTTATAGCTATGACAATTGAAGCAAGAAAATATTATATTTCTTGCTATTCAATGATTAATCAAGCTATATTTTGCAAGACAAATTAGACCATTTTTCAATGGCTATTACTATTGCCTCAAACAAAAGCTCAATGAATTAATTAAATCTGCTCTGGTGTGATGCAGAAGTGTTATTCACTTGGTTGAAATAAGTTTACAGCCTTTAAAGCCCAATTAGTTAACTATGAGTCGGCATTTATTAAATAAATATTAGATTGGATGTATAAGTAAAAGTTTATCTATCTGTCTCAAGTCTAGTAGTAATTATTAATATATAAACTCTGATTTATGAATACTATTAACTTGAGATTATGATTGATAAAAAAGTAAATCATTAACGAAATCAATCATAATCATAGACAAAAAGCTAAATGATTTAAAATACAAGATAAGAAGATAAAAGTCAGCAGAATTTTATACCAAGCTTAAGCTGCCTTACCCTACAAGAAAGTGTGGTTTAAATAGTAAATAAGACCAATTTGCGATAGATAGTATTATTCCGTTTTTGAATACTACAGATCCCGTGTGCTATGCTTGTTCGTCTATCGGTAGCTAACACCCAGTGTCATGTAGACGAGAGTGCTGGGGTATGCCCCGCTTTCTCGAACGTAACAATTTTGAGCGCACCGTCTCCCGTAGGGAGGAAAATTGTGAAGTGAGTAACAATAATCGAGGCTATTTGACCAAGGTCTTGTAGTAGCTCCGGAGGTGATGTAGATATACTTGAGACTGCTGTAGTTAATCAACAGCAGCAACCAATAACACCGGAGAAAAAGTCATCTGGAAAAGTGGCTAAAAGTACTAGGCGGCAAACGGCAAGTTAATCTAAGCCAAAAGATGATATAGTAATCCCTTTTGATTTATGAAATTATCTGTGTGGTGCGCGTTCGCGTTGGCAAAGCCTCTCGCAGAGAAGCGCAGCGCAAGCGCGATAGTAGGCAAGAGGCAACGGTTCGGCTGTGCTCACCGTCCGTAGGCAAGAGGCAATAGGGTTATAGAAGATTAAAGGTACAGAATTTTGCTCAAAAATCAAATAGGAGTCCTATATTGTAGATAACTTTAATCAATACCAGATTTAAACATAAAGGAGTGCAGCCATGCCAACAATTCATTTGATAGATGGGGAAAAAGGAGGGGTAGGCAAGTCTCTAGTCGCTAGAACAATGATTCAGTATTGTCTGGATAAGAATATGCCGTTTGTACCAGTGGAAACGGATAGGTCAAATCCAGATGTAGCTGGGGTCTACAAGGGGATATGTCAGTATGCAGTGTTTACAGAAGATGAGAAGCAAGCTGATAAGGCGGATAAAATCTTTGAGATAGCAATGACTAAGACAGTGATTGCTAATCTAGCGGCACAATCTCATAGGGCAGTCAAGGAATGGATTGAGAAGAATCAGTTAATTGAACTGGGAGAGTCACAAGGGGTATATTTTTGTAAGTGGTTTGTCTCAACAGGAGGGTATGACAGCTTAAATCTATTTAAGCAATCTGTAAATAGCTATGGTGACAAAGTTCCTCATGTATTAATCAAAAATTTAGGCTTATGCGATGATTGGGAACACGTAAATTCCGATGTGGCAATACAAGAGATAGTAAAAAAATATAATATTAAGGCTATAGATTTTCCGAAACTTGCGTATAAAGAAAGAAATATTATAGACCAGCACAGATTAACATTTGCGGAGGCAAGACAGTATAAAGAATTTGGAATAATCAGCAAACAAAGAGTGGTGAATTTTCTCAAGCTTGCCTATGCTGCTTTTGAAACCGTTGGTATATGGTATGAAGAAGTTAAATAATATCATGTTCGGCAAATCACCCTTAATATGTGATTTGCCGTGGCATCTAGCCCACCCAGTTCACAGGACGGCCTAGATGCCCATCCTACAAGAAATATTGGAATATTTTATTACTTGGAAGTCTCTTTAAAATATCCTCTTAACCTTTGAGATAACCCACCCTACCAAAACTGAATTCTGTATTCTTCAAGTTGTGTATTCTGCGTTAATCCTCACGTAGTCATAACTCAAATCACAACCCCAAGCTTTACCTGTACCATAACCATTGCCAACACTAACGGAAATTAATACTGTATCCTCTTGGAGATAAGCACCCGTCGCTGCTTGTTTCAAATAGGCGCTGGCTGCCGCACGGTCAAATGGTACGGGTTGCCCGTTTTCTAACATTAAGAAATTCCCTAACTTAATTTGCAGGTTTTCTTGCTCAAAGGGCACACCTGCGCGTCCAGCAGCTGCGGCGATGCGTCCCCAGTTGGGGTCACGTCCAAAGATTGCAGATTTAACTAAGGACGAACCAGCGATGGTTTTGGCTATTTGTCTGGCTGAGAGTTCATCATGGGCGCCAGTCACTTCCACTTCTATAAGGCAGGTTGCACCTTCACCATCACGGGCGATCGCTTTGGCTAAATGCTGGCAAACTGCTGTTAACATCGCTTCTAATTTATCTGATTCTGCACCCCATTCTGTAATTGCTGGGGTGCGAGATTGACCGTTTGCCAAGGCGATTAAGCTGTCGTTAGTGCTGGTATCACCATCCACAGTAATGGAATTAAAGCTTCTATCAGCTGCCCTAGCTAACATCTGCTGCCAAAGACCTGGCGAAACAGCTGCATCACAAGTCACAAATGCCAGCATGGTTGCCATGTTGGGGTGAATCATGCCAGAACCCTTAGCAATACCGCCAATCCGCACAGGGCGATCGCCTATAGTTGTCTCTAGGGCAATGGATTTTGGTACCAAGTCTGTGGTGATAATTGCAGCCGCGGCGGCATCTGAGCCTGTTGGAGATAGTGCTGCTACTAGCTTTGGAATCCCGCTTCGCAAAGCATCCATCTTAATACGTTGACCAATCACGCCAGTAGACGCCAATAACACAGATTCCGAGGGAATACTCAGTGCTTGGGCTATTGCCATCCCAGATTCTAGGGCATCAATCCAGCCTTGATTTCCTGTAGCGGCATTTGCTTGTCCAGCGTTGCAAAGGATAGCACGAGCACTATGCTTAGCTTGCAACCGTTGGCGACAATACTCTACACAAGCAGCTTTCACCTGGCTCGTGGTGAATACACCGGCTGCGATCGCTTCCACATCTGAAAATATCAAAGCTAAATCCGGCAACCCCGAAGGCTTCAATCCTGCGGTAATTCCCGCCGCTTGATACCCCCTTGGTGCTGTGATGCCACCTGTTATTTTTTGCCAATCTGCCATGATTCTCCCTTACAACCTGATGAGTGCTGTTGCGGTAGCGGGGCGTTGAGCCAGTGCTAAATCACCGAAGTTCAGAGCAGCAAAAGCAGCCACTCTGACTTCTCGCTGAGTGCTGAGTTAAGAGTTATTCTCCTTACCTTTGCCTTTGCTCATCCCCGCGTAAGAGCGTTTCCCCACTCCCTACTCCCTACTCCCTAGTTGGTTTTGTTGTGAGTTTATTTGCTGATGGCAATAAATCATAAAGCACCACCTGGCCCTTAGCATAATTATTTTTACCTTTCTTATGACGAAAGCCAAATGCGAAAAAGGAGAGCTACTTAAGTCGCTCTCCAGATCATCAGGGTGCATCTACTTACCAGAGCATACCATTTTTGGTATGAGGGTTGTCACCAGTTTTATTATGAAGATTCTGTAAAGAACACCGGGAAAATACTTAGGTAATTGGGAGGTGTGGCAGATGTGGGAAGATGGGGAAGAAATCTTTCCCCCCACACTCCCCACACTCCCCCATCTCCTCATCTTCCCAGTCTCCACTCTAGCCGTTGAGCTTTTTCTCGACTAATTCGTTAGTCAGCTTCGGATCGGCACGTTTGGCTGTCTTTTTCAAAACTTGTCCGACGAAGAAGCCTTTGAGGTTGGTGTTACCGTTACGATACTTTTCTAGTTCTTTGGGATTGCTGGCTATGACTTCATCAACAATGGGTTCTAGTACAGTAGGATCGGTAATTAGTTCTTGACCGGCAAAAGCTTTTTCCGGAGAAATACCACTGAGTAAGTCTGGCAACTTTTCTTTGGCTTGGGCGTTGCTAATTTTGCCCTTTTCAATTCGGGTGATGATATCAGCTAAATTGGTGGGAGTCAGGGCAATTTCAGTGATATTGAGTTTTTGCTTATTGAGGTATCCTGCAATATCTTGAGTAATCCAGTTAGCAGCAGCTTTGGGATTTGCACCAGCAGCGATCGCGGCTTCAAAATATTCAGATACAGGGCGATCTTCTGTCAAGACTCGTGCATCGTAAGCCGAAAGTCCCAATTGATTTTCGTAATGATGGCGTTTTTGGGCTGGTAGTTCTGGTAGTTCGCTGCGCCATTTTTCTAATTCTTCGTCTGACACCTCAATTGGCGCTAAATCTGGTTCGGGAAAGTAGCGGTAATCACTGGAACCTTCCTTCACCCGCATACTACTTGTACGTTGTGCGCCTTCTTCCCACAAACGAGTTTCTTGGATAATGCGATCGCCTGCTTCGATAGCTGCGATTTGCCGCTCAATTTCGTAGTCAATCGCCCGTTGGATGGCGCTAAAGGAGTTCATGTTTTTAATTTCTACTTTGGTGCCAAACTTCTCTTGTCCCACTGGACGCACGGAAATGTTGACATCGCAACGTAGAGATCCTTCTTGCATGTTCCCGTCGCTGACGCCGAGATACCGGACAATCCGGCGTAGTTCTTGGGCATATTCAGCAGCTTCGAGTCCAGAACGCAAATCTGGTTCCGAGACAATCTCTACTAACGGTACACCTGCGCGGTTGTAGTCTACCAAAGAATAGGAAGAACCGGAAAGGCGATCGCTGCCTGCGTGTACCAATTTTCCAGCATCTTCTTCCATGTGGAGACGCGTAATGCCAATGCGTTTGCGGGTGGGTTTTCCCTCAGCATCTACCAACTCAATTTCTAACCAACCATGTTCTGCGATCGGTAAGTCATATTGAGAAATTTGGTAATTTTTCGGTAAATCTGGATAAAAATATTGTTTACGGTCGAATTTGCTATATTTAGCGATTTGACAATTCAGTGCCAAACCAGCTTTGACGGCGTATTCTAATACCTTTTGATTTAGTACAGGTAAAACACCAGGTAAACCCATACAAACAGGGTCAATGTTAGTATTGGGGTCAGCGCCGAATGCTGTAGAGCTAGTAGAGAAAATCTTGGTATTAGTACTGAGTTGACAATGGGTTTCTAGACCAATAATCGCTTCGTACTCAGTTTTTACAGTTGTAGCAGAGGTCATAATATCACTAATTTGGGCATAATCCTTTCTTAAGCTACTATTGTAGCGGCGTCTGGAGTTGCCCTGAAGACGGTTAATTGGTGAATTATCCTGACTTGAAAAAACTGAGTACAGTGTTTGTCATTAGTTATTGGTCATTAGTTATTGGTTATTAATAATTGGACTTTGGACTAATGACTAATGACACCCATTAATGCCTAACAGCTTCCTATCATGTAATTGTACTAAATAAATATTCCTGAAGGATTGATTTGGCATTTCTTTGCAATACTTAACTAGCTTCTAATTAAAAAAAGTTAATATAGATTAAAAATAATAACTAACATTATAATTTATTAAGTTTATCAAGCTAAATTGAGGATATGCTTAAATTATTGAAGTCTAGTTGAAAAATTAAGTAACTAAGTGCAAATAAAATTAAACATTTGTTTGGTATTAAATACTAAATACCAAGTTATTTGTGCCAAATTGCTAACTAGATTGTCAAACAAGGCGGTAAAAACCCGGCTTGAAGCAAGTAATCATAGTGAAAACAAAAGTAAACTTAACAACAATCACTTAACGATGATAGAAAAAATTTTGCTGGCTGTATCGGGGTTGGGACATGCGGAAGAAATGCTCAAAACCCTCAAAGAAATACCCTCAATTCAATCTGCAAAAGTTACAGTTTTGCATGTTGTCCCTGCACAAAGTACTGCTGCTACTATGACAGCTAAATGGGAAGATGGCGGTAAAATTTTGGCTAATGCCATTCAAACTTTAAACCTCGATCCTAGCCAGGTTTCTTCAATTTTGCGTCAAGGTGACCCCAAGGATGTAGTTTGTCAAGTAGCTGATGAAATCGACGCGGATTTAATTATTATGGGTTCACGCGGACTCAAGCGGCTACAATCGATTTTATCTAACTCGGTGAGTCAGTACGTTTTTCAGCTCTCTTCTCGCCCCATGTTGCTGGTCAAAGATGACATTTATGTCAAAAGAATTAAGCGGATTATGGTGGCAATAGACAATTCTGATGCAGCAAAAAACTGCTTGAAATTGGCACTATTTTTGCTGCGAGACATTCAGGGTGGTGAGTTGATTCTGGCGAATATTGCCACAGATTTAGGCGGTAAAAAATCAGAAATAACTCAGGTTACTTCGGACAAAAATCCAGTTTTGGCAGCCGCAGTTGCAGAAGCTGAAAAAATCGGCATCAAACCTCGTTGTTATATCAGCAGTGGCAAACCTGGTGAAGAAATTTGTCGGTTATCAGAGGAGTTGAATGTAGACTTATTATTGCTTGGTTCTCCAGATCGTCGTCCATCGATCGCTAAGAGTTTTGTTGATATCGACCGACTCGTCGGCGCTTCTTTGTCTGATTATGTCCGAGTCAATGCAAGTTGTCCAGTATTACTAGCACGAACCATCGCTTAAAGTAAAGAGTGCTGAGTATCAGAGTTGTTGTACTCAGATAGGAAAACCAGATTTTGCCTTTACTACTGGACATGTTGATACAGAAGATTTTAACCAAGTTAGTCAAGTGCAGCATCTAGGTTTCAAAGCGAGGCGTAGAGCCTATTCTAATTCTGAATTCTGCTGTAAATAAAAACCCCTACATTATTAGTGTAGGGGCTTTATTTTATACACAAACCCTTAAGAATCTTTTCCACCTTCGCGGCTAGCAGTTTGGATGTACAGAATTAGTAAAAACACAGAGGGCACAAGTACGAACAAAATGCTCGCTACGAACCCCAGGTCATTAACTTGCATGGCAAGAAAGCCTCTCTTAAATTTCCAATCAACAACATTAGGATATCATCATCGATGACAGAGTTGGCTCAAATTTTTTACTTGCATAAATGCTAGCCATCCATAATTTCAAAAAACTTAAGGCTTTGTGACCACACTGACAGGCCCATTCACCAAAGTTTGACAAGCAAGACGGTAATTTTCGGGCTTTTTCTTTAATTTCCGATTCTCTACATCTGTACGGGGGGAAAGATTCTGTTGTCCTTCCACTATCTCGACAATGCAAGTGCCACACTGACCGTAGCCACCGCAATTCGTCATCTTGCCAATCAATGTATATATATCAATGTTATTTTGGATTGCTTTGAGCCGGAGATTTGCACCATCGGCTGCCACTACTTCTTTATTTTCTTTAACAAATTTGATATTACCCATAGTTGATTCCTCCTTGACTGTAAGCTTGGCTTTCAAGGCTTCATATTGACATGGCTTGACTCATGTCTTATTTATTATAATAATTCATTACAAAATATTAATAAATGTTAATTTAACAAACATAATCCCACAAAAATAGGACAGGCATAGTACCTGTCCTAATCAGAAAATTGAAAAATAAATTAACTTACCTAAACCCCACAGCTGCTTGCCAAACGAAAGCAAGCAACAAGAAGAATACGGGGATAACTGGGAGAACATCCACTAAAGGATCAAAGATTTGGTAAGCTTCAGGCAGTTTTGCTAATAAAAGTGCTGCTTCCATGTTTGTTTAAATCCACCTATCCAACACAGCGTTAATAATTGAGAAATATCTTAACATGCTTTGGTCATTGGTCATTGGTCATTGGTCATTTGTCATTTGTGAAAAACGTTTAGGTAGGGAAAGGGGAAGAACTTTGTTTAATTCCTTTTCCCTGTCTTTTTTTACCCTTCCCCTTGGTAAAGTATGTCCCCACTCTCATCTTTTTCAAGCCAATGACCAAACTCTGCGGTAAAACGATCGCTTAATATTGCTTCTCTAATATGCTGCGTAAAGCGAATTAGTTCAGTAATGTTGTGAATGCTTAACAAGGTGTAAGCTAAAATTTCTTGCGATCGCACTAAATGAGATACGTAAGCACGGCTGAAATTTTGACAAGTGTAGCAAGGACAAGTTTCATCTATAGGCGCAAAATCTTCACGAAACTTAGCATTTTTCAAATTCCAGCGTTCGCCTTGGACTATTGCCGTCCCGTGTCTAGCCCAGCGCGTGGGAATTACGCAATCAAATAAATCTACACCAGAAGCAATGGCGATCGCCATTTCTCGATAAGTACCCACACCCATCAAGTAACGCGGCTTTTCGGGGGGTAGAAGTGGTGCTGTGACTTTTACAATCTCAGCCATTAATTCTGGTGGTTCTCCCACACTCACGCCACCAATGGCATATCCCGGCAAATCCAACTTAGCCAAAGCTTCGGCCGCACGGCAACGCAAATCTAAATACACGCCTCCCTGCACAATCCCAAATAACGCTTGCTCACTGCGTTGATGAGCTGTTATACAGCGTTCTAACCAGCGGTAAGTGCGCTCAGTGGCAGTTTCTACCTCTTGGCGAGTTGCCGGGTAAGGCGGACATTCATCAAACGCCATGATTACATCTGCCCCTAAAGTATTTTGAATCTCAATAGAGCGTTCTGGTGTTAAATTAATAATTTGTCCATCATGGGGCGAGCGGAAAGTTACACCTTCTTCAGTAATTTTTCGCATCTCACTTAAACTGAAGACCTGAAACCCACCGGAATCTGTGAGCATTGGTCCATTCCAACCCATAAATTTGTGCAACCCACCACCTCCAGCGACGATCGCTTCCCCTGGTTGTAGGTGAAGATGATAAGTATTCGATAAGATCATTTGTGCCCCAGTATCTCGTAGTTGAGATGGGGTAATAGTTTTAACATTAGCTAGCGTCCCCACTGGCATAAATCTTGGGGTTTCTACAGGGCCGTGAGGGGTAAAAAATACTCCTGCTCTAGCTTTTGTCTGACTACAGCAAGCAAGGCATTGAAATGAAAAATTGGCACTCATACCACTTTGAATTTTTAAAGATGCGCTTATATAACTTACGCAAAACTACATGATGTAGGGACAATTCATGAATTGCCCCTACATCAATAAAGCGCAGCCTTAGATAAAATTTATATAACAATTGCTATTTAGAAAGAATCAGAACAATCATCGTCAATTTCTGCATCCCATCTAGCTGAAAGTACTTGCTCCATCATCGCTTCTATGGCGCTGACATTGAAGCTTCGTTCCCGTCGCTCTTGCAGAGGGGTTGACCGAGGAATCAACCTGAGACACACTCCTTCTTGCATCAAATCAAAGAAGGTTTCTTGTTCCGACGACTGTTTGAGTTCTAAATAGTCAAAACTACAAACATTCAAATATAGGGCGTGGTTAGCCACTAAGGTAGACCTTTGTGGATTGGCAAAAACTTCCATCACATCCCCTTCACCCTCGCTCAGTACCTTATCTTCTTGGGTGTAGATGTAGTGGACTCGACCTAAATCTGTCAGCAATCGCCGGATGTCGAGCTTATTCACGATGACGCCCGCGTTCACAATGCACGGAGCTGGTATCCTGGTGTCGGGTAGATGGTGACTCATAGGGAAATAGCGATTGAGCTACGGAGGGTGAGAACATAAGCTAAACACTCATATTGAATAGCTTAATTTACTCCCTATATTTAAAAAAATATCAATTTTGTGGGGCAATCGTCTATTGACAAGCGTCTACTTCTTAGATAGCAATAGACTTTTTTCAGTCGTTGATTACCTTTCCACTATTGGCATTTTACCATGCTGAGGCTTTCTTAAAATCTGCGTTAGGCTGCACATCCAATCTAAAGGTAGATGTGGAATTTTGCACCTATCACCTGAGTCGATAATCTTGAGTAAGTTTTTAGTTAACGAATACAAAACACAAATTTTGCTCCTTGATGGAATTGTAATGTTTTGAATCAATTTACTGTATAAAATGCTACTGTAAAGCGGTGAATTGCCACTGAGAACAGCATAACAAAATTTTCAGGGATAATCTCTAATGGAAGTAAATCTTATCTAAAGCTTTAAAGTCTCTAGATGTCATTTCTACTGAAACTCAGACTGTTATTTAGCAATTAACAATGTAACTCAAATGATGAAACAGCAACAATGGTGGAAAAACCTGCTGTTCAATCTGGCAGCGAGTATTATATTTTACACAGTTATTCCCCTGCCGTATTTGAATGGGTTAGACTTTCGGGGAGTGGCGCGTCATGCCTCAACTGTAGGGTTGATAATTGGGGGAATTTTAGGGTTACTGGATATAGTGATGAATTACATTGGTATACCAGTGCTAACTCGTAGTGCTTTGGTTGTCAGTCTTTGGATTGCCATAACTGGAGGATTGCATCTAGATGGGGCAATGGATACTGCCGATGGCTTAGCAGTGGGCGACCCTAATCGGCGATTAGAGGTGATGGTGGATAGTGCCACAGGTGCCTTTGGGGCAATGGCAGCGATCGCCTTAGTAATATTAAAGATCACAGCCTTAACGGACATGCCAGAAAACCGCTGGCTGGTATTGATGGCCGCTTGTGGTTGGGGACGTTGGGGACAGCAAGTAGCCATCGCTCGATATCCTTACCTAAAACCGACTGGCAAAGGTGCTTTTCACAAACAAGCCATTCGTTCTGACAAAGATTTATTACCCGGATTGTTGTTGCTGTTGAGTTTGAGTGGTTTAGTGTGGCTGATGGATAAACAGCAGCTATTTTTAGCAATAGGAATGATAGTTGCTGGAAGTGCGATCGCAACTTTCACAGCCGCCTGGTTCAACCACAAATTAGGCGGACACACAGGAGACACCTATGGCGCAGTCGTTGAGTGGACTGAAGCCTTATTCTTGTGTGTATTGACTGCTTTTTAGGGAGTGGGGACTGGGGACTAGGAAAAACTTTTCCCAATGCCCAATGCCCAATGCCCACTTTACTTAATCGGTTGCAATTTTGTCACCTTGAGTTTAAAAGCCCCAACCCCAGTTTCTCCGAAAGACCGGACGCGGATAACATAAGTCCCTGTTTCTACGATGCGAGTAAATAGTAGAGAATTGCTACTACCATCAGGACCGTCATCATTTTCTGCTAAAGTTGAACCATCAGGTGACAGCAGTGTGATAATGCTGTCAAAGCTTTCAGAGGACAGATCAACTGCTAAATTATCGCCCTTCTCTAGCTTGACTGTGTAATCGCGGGCAAACCCACCTTGACCTGTGGGAATGTCTTTATCTGAAAGGCTATCAGAAAATTCAGTACTGTTAGATAAAGGAATAGGACTATACAACTTATTTTGAGCAGAAGCTGTACCTGTACTTGTAACTATTGCCAGCAACGTCGCAGGAATGATGATCGATTGTTTTAAACCCACCGCAAAAGCTTTATTCATACATTTCAAGCAATTTTTCCGCAAAATTAGGGTAAATTGGTCAACTCATACACTTTTGTGTCCAAAGTTGCCCATTAATTCTGGATTGATTCGTCTTTGACGGTAGTGGCTACTGCTACTAATCCTAAGACCACAATTCCATACTCACGAAGTGTTTGCACAGCAGCTCTGGCAGTAGCACCAGTAGTATAAATGTCGTCCACTAACAGCACTGGGAGATTTGGAGGACTATTGCGAAATTCTTGCCCAACAGCAAAAGCTTCAGCCAAGTTTTGTTCTCGCCTAGATGCCGATAAACCAAATTGCGCTTCAGTTTGTCGGACTCTTGTTAATCCATTTAGTTTCAATTTTAATCCAGTTATTCCGCAGAAGCTTTGTGCTATTAATGCAGCTTGATTGTATTTACGTTGCCTTTGCTTGCTAGCGTGGAGTGGAATGGGAACTACCACAGTCTGGCTATCTCGCTTCGGTGAATTCAACAACCAAGATTCTCCTAACCATTGACCTAAAGGACGAGCTATTTGGGGTTGATTTTCGTATTTCATCACCGCGATCGCCCTTTTGACTATACCCCCATACTCGCCCCAGCTAAACACTGGTAGTGGTTCTTGCCATAGAGAAATTGAGTTTTGACGTTGACATTTTTGCAATTGTCTAGTGCAGTTGTGACAGATTTCTTGGGAAGTCGAGCGTTGGCACAGTGGGCAATGGGATTGGAGAAAAAGATTAAGTAAGCTTGTGAGATTTTGAGTCCAAGTGTGCATTTAGAATTTTCCTTTTGTCATTAGTCATTAGTCATTAATCCAATGCCCTATGCCCCATGCCCTATGCCCCATGCCCTATGCCCAATGACTTAACATAGACACGATCGCAGCGTTTTGTTTCTATTCCTGTTGCTGATTTATAGCCGTTGCTTTCATATAGCTTGACTGCTTCTACTAAAACGCTGACAGTTTCAATCCAAATTTGTTCAAAACCACGTTCTGCGATCGCTGCTTCTAGCTGTTGTAACAAATATTTCCCCAATCCTAAACCCCTAATGCTGGGCAAAAGATACATTTTGCGGATTTCTACAGCTTTTTCGCCACGTTTGATGGGGTAGTATGCCCCAGTTCCTACTAACTGGCTTTGGTGTTCAATTACCCAAAACTCTCCCCCAGTAGCTAAATAAAATTCCTCTACTTGCAGCACATCTCGGTCAGCACCGTTTGGTTCCCAACCCAAACCGTATTCTGATAATACATAATTGATAACTTGGGCAGCTCTGGTGCGATCGCTTTGCACCCAATCACGAATTAAAAAGTCTTGATAATATTTTTTCATACCATTTGCTGGTAAAGTTTACACAGAAAATTTTTCTGGCTCTATATCCCAATTTACTCAGCAAATAGCTTTTGTGGCAGAGTCTAGTTCTGGCAGTTCTAATTTTTCTAGTTATTTCATGTGTTTCTCTGGACACTTAGAGTTTTTGTGCATGATTTTTATCACTTGACATCGGCAATACTAAAGATTTCTCAAAAACTTCGCCACCCCTTGCCAAATTGAAGTTGACTTGCTATTGTTCCTACCACCCTGGCTCAAATCCGACAAAGTAGGAAATGATGCAGATTTAGCATAAACTCCATTTCGCAAAACTTTCGCTAGGGCATTGTTATTTTCTCGCAACCCTTCATAAAAGAAGAATACCTCACCTTGAATGCCAACTTGGCGATTGTATTCAATTGCCTGTACCAAGTATTCTGGACTCATACAATAACTGCCAAGCTTCATCAAAATTCCTGGCGCTAACTTGGGCAAGGTTGCACCAGTGAACTGTTGAGTTACCAGTTGATCAGCGATCGCCTGATAACTCTTAAAGTCACGGCGATAAATTTGCGGGTGAATCAGATCGACTATTCCCCGGTTCAGCCATGTGGGCGAGTCTTGCAGATATTCCTGAAAAGCCCAATCATAAATATTAGGTGCGATCGCTACTAATAAATTAGGATTTACTGCTTTGACTTGGTGATATAAATGCGCCCAAAAATCAGTGAGAATATCTGCACGCCACTGTAGCCATTGCCTATCCTGAGGATTTGGCGGCGGGTTGCCATCGAATTGCTGGCGATAGCGTGTTAAAGTAACTCCATCGTAGCCACCTTCACAGGGAAATGCTGGCAAGCGATCGTCCCCTTGGATACCATCAACATCATAATTTTTGACAACTTCTAACACTAAGTTCAATAAGAATTCCTGAACTTCTGGGTCGAGGGCATTCAACCACTCAAAGCCGTTTTTCTTGAGTAAATTACCATTGCGATCGCGCCCAGCCCATTCTGGTTTTTTCTGCAAGAGAATACCGCCATTCAAATTGTAAGAACTGGCAAAACCATATTCAAACCAAGGAATAACTTTTAACCCAACTCGCCGCGCTTCTACTACCACTTCTTCTAAAGGGTCGCGTCCTACAGACATGGGGTCAATTTCAACCCCAAAATTCTGTTGCATGGTTTGACTAGGATACAAAGTTACTGCTTGATTCCAAACAACAGGAAACACAACATTAAATCCTGTCTGGGCAAGAAAATCCATTGCCTGGGCAATGCCTTCCTTTGACCTGAGAACTTTACTATCAGTCGTGGTCAGCCAGATACCACGCGTTTCGATTATTGCCATTTTCAGAAACTCAAATTTTCTGCACTCCACCCTCTAAACATTGACTAGCCGACGATACCGCGCCTGCATTATTGTATAAATCCCATAGGCAACCAAACCTAGTGCCACAATACCCAACAGCCATGCTCCATTAGGCTGTTGCGCTAGCGTCTGCAATGCTTCATCCAAACCTCCTGCGGCTGAGGCGTTCGACTGCCTTGCAGCTTCGATGAGAAACCAACCAATAATACAAAATACTACACCTCGTGCCGCTAAACCAAATCTAGAAATTCTCATCAGCCATTTGGCTTCTGTGTTACTTAACTCAGTTAAATTGAGTTCTTTACGAAACTTGCCACTAAAAGCTTGATAAAACTGATAGAAGCCTAAAGCAATTATCAAGACGCCTACAGTTCCAACTAACCATTGACCAAAGGGTTGAGAAAGCAAACGTGCCGTCCAATCTTCAGTAGAATCGCTACTATTTTTACCGCTGCCTGTACCCATAGCGATTTGCACAGCACTTAAGGCTAAACTTGCATAAATCAGACCATTAAATGCGTAACCAATTCGCACTGCCAAACCTTTGGCATCGCTACCTTTATTTTCTGGGTCTTTAATTGCCTGTACAAAACGCCAGATAACATATCCAATCAGGCCAATTGCAACCAAAGTTAGCAAAAACTTACCAAATGGCTGGTTGACAATCGTTTGAAGAGCGCCTTGGGTATCAGTTGTTTTACCACCCGTGCCAAAAGCCGCTTGTGCTGCCAGCAGTCCAACTATACCGTAAACTACTCCCTTAGAAACATAGCCAAATCGTCCCAGTCGCTCAACCCACAATGAGCGATGGTGTATTAACTGTTGTGTCATGGTAGTTGGGGAAAATTATGTCTATGTTTTAGCAATCTATACCCACAATTGACATCTACCTCAGGGTAAATTGTTTAACAGCTTTACTAAAAATTACTATTATCTACTATCTTTTAATAGATGTTAGGCTACTCAAAATAATATTAAAATTAGTATTATTATCTCGTAATTTATAAGGGTCGAATTGCATTAGTTATGTCTGTAAGAGAAAGTTCTGGGAAACACGAATATATTACTACCAATGGGGTAAAACTACACTACGTTACCCAAGGTGAAGGTCCCTTGATGTTAATGTTGCATGGGTTTCCTGAATTTTGGTACTCTTGGCGGCATCAAATACCAGAATTTGCCCAAGATTTTAAAGTGGTCGCTATTGACTTGCGTGGTTATAACGATAGTGATAAGCCAACAGATAAATCAGCTTATGTCATGGATGAATTTATCAAAGATATTGAGGGAGTAATTAAAGGATTAGGATACGAAAAATGTGTTTTAGTTGGACATGATTGGGGAGGAGCGATCGCTTGGAATTTTGCCTATGCTCATCCCGAAATGATAGAGCGATTAATTATTCTTAACTTGCCTCATCCTGCCAAATTTGCCCAAGGCTTACGCACTCCTCAACAATTATTACGTAGTTATTACATATTTATTTTTCAACTCCCGTGGATACCAGAATTACTTTTACAATCTTCAAATTACCAAGCAATCGAAACAGCTTTTAAAGGCACAGCAGTTAATAAAAATGCCTTTACGCAAGCGGATATTAAAGCGTATAAAAATGCTGCTGCAAAACCCGGTGCGCTCACAGCAATGTTGAACTATTACCGCAACGTTTTTTCCCAGAGAATCCTAAATCCAAATCGGGGAATTCTGGAAGTGCCAACGCTGATGATTTGGGGAGAAAATGACACTGCACTCGGCAAGGAACTAACCTATGACACCACAGCCTATGTTAGAGACTTTCAAATCAAGTACATCCCCAATTGTGGCCATTGGGTGCAACAAGAACAGCCAGAATTGGTGAATCAGTATATGGCAGAATTTCTCAGGACTTAGGCTAACAGTCAATAGTTAATCTTGGAAGTATAAATACTTATTAATACAGTGAGACTCTGCTGATTTGTGTAAGCTTTTCAAAAGATTTAACACTAATTTAACGAAAGCGGATTATCAAGGTTTATTCCAGTAAAATAGGCAAAAATTAGAAGAAATCCCATTTTTTGTTTCTCTCTCATCTTTGCTTCTTTATCACAAGAAACTTGTCAGGTCAATCTGTAACCTGAAGAAGTTTGGTGAGATAATAGAACTGTGAGGTAAAGAACGGACGCAACTTGAATAATCAAGGGGGAAAATTATGAAACTCCAGCTATTAGCGGCCACAGCCTTAGCAACTCCCCTATTTTTCATTAGCTCGGTGAGAGCTGAGAATCCGCAGGACTTACAAAAGCTGCTTTCGACTGGGGAATGTATCCAGTGTGATTTATCGGGAGCTAACCTTAGTGGCGCTCATTTAATTGGTGCTGACTTAAGAGGAGCCAAGCTTCAAGGAGCCAACCTTGCAGAGGCGAACCTTGAAGGTGCGGACTTGACTGGTGCTAACTTGGCAGGTGCTAACTTAACATCAGCTTATGTCACCAATGTGAATATGAAGCAAGCCAATCTCAATGGGGTAAATTTCACTCGCGCTACGATTCATGATTCTAATGTGTATAAAGCATCAATGAACGATCTCAATCTCACTGATGCCGAAATATTTAACACTGGAATCGGTATTGGTGGAGAAGATGCCGAGATTCCCGATTGGGACTAGGCTAAACTCAATAGGCAGGTTCAAATAAACACAACATAAGTTTTAGCGGATTTTTAATCAAAAAAACTAGTGTTTGCAAGCACTTTCCCTAAACCTGCACTACAACAAAAATATTAAGGTAAATAAAACCCTCTGCCTTGTAGTTACTTCACAATGATAAAGGTAGGGGGTTTTTTTTATTTGTAAAAGATTTACAATTAGTAATTATTGTTTAATAACTGTCTTAAATGTTTTAACTTATTTTAATTAACTGTCTTAACTGTCTTAACTGTCTTAACTGTCTTCAATTTTTGATTTAAGTATCTGCTTAACTGTCTTAAGTGTCTTAACTGTCTGATTATTTTTCCATTAATTACTCAACTGCTAACTTAACTGCTTTAGTCTACGTATTGCTTTTTTTCTTGAACTATGAAAAATTATGAGAACAGAATAAATACCTGAAAATTCATTTGCTAGCATCGGAAATAAATAATGACTTAAATAGCTCTTTGAACTGGTTGCGGCAATAGCATAACGTTAACAATAGCAAAGCGTCAAAACGAGTGTCAGAGTTTGTCACTATCTCATTAAAGTGGTGCTTAGCCCCTTGTATATGCTGTGTCTTTCGGTATAGGAACTTCAAATAAAACGTACATAGCTCGTTATTTGGATTTAGGAGCATCCTGTTTCTTGCCTTAACACAAGCGATCGCAAATATAGCAAATCTGGGAATGTGGCTCGGTTGGTGAAGATAGTCACCAACTGCAAGGATGCTCAGCTCGCCCACGAAATTAAAGACAGCAAAAAGACCTCAGAGGAGGTTACGCACAGATCATGCAACCCTTTGAACTGCCAGATTTTTACGTGCCTTGGCTTGCGCGTACTTTCGCTTCCTCACTCATGAAATTTGCAATGCGGCGAATGTTCACAATACGAGGGTGCTATGGACGCGACGATCTCCATATTTGACCAAAACAGACCTCCGGAGCATAGCGCTCATGGAGAGGTGCCCCATCATCTTGCGATCATCCTTGACGGGAACCGTCGCTGGGCACGTGCTCAAAAACTTGCAGACGTCAGCGAAGGACATCGCATCGGTTTCGATAAGATTCCCGATGTTCTATCCTGGTGTGAGGATTTGGGAATCCGAGTCGTGACGCTGTGGATGCTGTCCACAGACAATGTCAGGAACCGTCCGAGTAAGGAGCTTGCAGCTCTATACGAGATTGACGAGAATGTGGTGCGACGCCTGGTCGATGGCAAGCGCTTCAAGCTAAACCCTATCGGATCGCTGAAACTCTTGCCGGACAGGCTGGCAACGGTGCTGCGAGATGCTGCACAGAAGACACGCGACGTATCGGGGATGCTGGTTAATCTGGCGATCGCCTATGGCGGACGAGAGGATCTCCTGGAGGCGATCCAATCCGTGATTGCTGATGTTGTTGCCTCAGGCGACATCGAGATCACAGAAGAGCTTTTGACCGCGCGTCTGTCTACAGCAGGCCAGCCCAATCCCGATCTGATCATTCGTACATCCGGAGAGTGCCGAACTTCAGGGTTTATGCTGTGGCAGGCGGCGCTCTCTGAGTTGTATTTCTGCGACTGCCATTGGCCTGACTTCACCAGAACCCATCTCCTGCAAGCCGTCCAAGCCTACAGCGTGCGCGATCGGCGTTTCGGCTGTTAACTGGGCTACGTGAATCATAATTTCTATGCAAGCGAGGAGCCAAGTGAACAAATTCACCATAAATCCTACGGGACTGGGCACTTCAGCCGTCCGGCTCGTTGAAGCGCTCAAGAGCAACCGTGGGCAAGCCGCAGCCGATTCCACACCCGATGCCGTGACCTGCCCCCCGACGCCGCTTCAAACAGGATCTGTAACCGCGCCGATGGCGCTCACCACCTTTCTCGGTCCGAACACGTCCGTCTGCCAGCCACCGTTTGAATCGAAAGCAGGGGTTACCATCCCCTCACTGTACTGCCCAGATCCAATTCGCATTGACGAGGATCTGGCGAACGATGTCAATGAAAGGCTGGTGGCCTGGGTCGAGCAAATTGGGATCTACGCTGGACAACTCGACTACGTTCGGGCTTGTAACTACGGCCGCTACGCCATGCTCATTCATCCCGACACAAATGACCCCGATCGGCTCCTGCTGGCCGCGCAGTGTATGGCTGCTGAGTTTGCTGTGGACGACCATTACTGCGATGACGAACGTACCGGCTCTGACCCCACCATTATCGCCCGCCGCCTCGCCCTCACCCAATCCGCGCTAGACCCAGTTTATATTCTTGACCCGGAGTACGACGCTCAATTCCAGGCAGCAATGAAGTCCGACCCGGTTCGCGTCGGCCTGACTGCCTATATCAACCGCGTTGCTGAGTATGGTACGCCTGAGCAGGTCGATCGAGTCCGCCTCGGCACCGTCACCATGTTTATTCCGATGAATTGGGAGGCGGCCTGGCGGATGACAGGCGGTCTGCCTCCTGTGTGGGAATACTTAGCCGTTCGCCAAGCCAACAGCTTCGGACCGTGCCTGACGCTAGTTGATATCATCGGCGGCTACGAAGTGCCGGGCGAGCTCTACTCCATTCCCGCAGTCCGCCGAGCCACCATGATTGCCGGTACCGCAACCATTATTCTCAATGACCTTTACTCGATGGCTAAGGAGACTCAGCCAGGTATCGGTGACGGCGGACTGCCCGCCATTATCGCCGGCGAAAGTGGCTGCTCGTTGCAGGAGGGAACGGACCGCACTGCGAAGATCCACAATGACTTGGTGCGCGAATTCGAGACCGCGCAGCGGCAGATTATGTCCAAAGTCCCTTCGATGGAGCTTTGGCGGTATCTGGCGGGTCTGCACGCGTGGATGGGCGGTAGCCGCGAATGGCACAGCAAGAGCGCACGCTACCAGGTCTAACTGAACTGTCGATTCTATACGACGATTTTGACTTGAACCCAAGGCACTAGATGTGCAGAGTACTGAGGTGGTATATGACCGGCGATCGCCATCACGAGTTTCAATTTCGTAATAGTTCAACTGTTGGGTTTGGCAAACCCACTGGGCTGGACACCTCAGCTACGTGGGTCGAGTTCTTATCCAGTCCAGGAAGGTTGGGTTTGTAATCCAGTTAATCAGATCGGTTTTTTGTTGTTAATCAGTAAGGATATTTTATGACCACTTTTGCGAATCTACCCAATTCAGAAATTGAGATTCTGCACCAGCAAATGAGCTTGAGTACAGAAGCTGCACGTAAGCTAGCAACAACCACCAAAACCCAACCCCAGATGCAAGGCATCAGCTCGCGGTGGCTGTTAAAATTGCTGCCTTGGATAGAAACAGTGGGTGGTGCCTATCGGGTCAACCGCCGCTTAACCTATACGGTTGGAGATGGACGGGTCAGCTTTACTAATATTGGCGCCCAGATACAGGTCATTCCTCAAGAACTCACTGAGTTACCCTTATTGCAGGGATTTGAAGATGTCGGGGTCTTAAACGCCTTGGCTGGTCAATTTGTGCAACGAGAATATGCTCCGGGAGATGTCATCATCCAAGAAGGTCAAGAGGCCAACCAAGTATTGCTGATTGCTCATGGTAAGGTAAATAAAATTGGCCCGGGCAAGTATGACGATCGAGTTGTTTTAGCTGTATTAGCCGATGGCGACCATTTTGGCGACTACGCTTTAGTGGAATCCCAGGATACTTGGGATGTCACCCTTGTTGCCATTACTCGTTGCACCATCTTGTCATTGCCTGAAGCAGCCTTTCAAAACCTGGTTAACCAGTCTGAGGCCTTACAAACGCAGGTGGATCGATTCAGAGAAAAATTGCGCCAACCGCAAAACCAATATGGAGAGGCCTCCATCGATATTACCTCAGGCCACCTTCCAGAGGCACTATTACCTGGGACTTTCGCAGATTATGAAACCAATCCAAGAGAATATGAGTTAAGCGTCGCTCAAACCATTCTGCAAATCAATACACGGGTTGCTGACCTCTACAACGAACCCATGAATCAGACAGAGGAACAATTAAGGTTGACTGTCGAAGAATTACGGGAACGCCAAGAACACGAAATGATTAACAATCGTGACTTTGGACTGTTACACAATGCCGATCTCAAACAACGCATCTTTACCCGCAACGGTCCGCCAACTCCCGACGATCTTGATGAATTGCTCTCCATCGTTTGGAAAGAACCGAGCTTTTTCTTGGCTCATCCCCGCACCATTGCTGCTTTTGGTCGGGAATGCAACCGTCTTGGACTCTATCCCGATCCTATCCCTATGGGTAACAGTGCAATTCCGTCTTGGCGTGGTATTCCCATCTATCCTTGCAATAAGATTCCCGTAACAAGACAGCGTACTAGCTCAATCATGTTAATGCGTGTGGGAGCAGCCAACCAGGGTGTCATTGGTCTTCACAAAACTGCCATTCCTGATGAATATCAACCTAGTTTATCTGTGCGCTTCATGGGTATCAACGAAAAGGCCGTTATTTCCTACTTGGTTAGTGTTTACTACTCCCTTGCTGTCCTCGTTCCTGACGCACTAGGCATCCTTGAAGATGTCGAAATTGGTCTTTAAGTACAGTTGATCGTCAAAAGGGTACGGAAATCTTAACTGTAGTAGGTTGGGGAGCCACTTGCATGGGCGGGTTTCCCGACTTGAGCAAAGTGGCGTTTGAATGTGATGAAACCCAACAGAGGCGAGAATGTTGGGTTACCCTCCGGGAAGCCGCCTTTGGCGTCTACGTTCTTCAACCTAACCTACTACAACAAATCAAATTACAATTGCTCGTCCCTATCTATTAGTCAGCACGCGGCTCATCCCCCCGCTACCGCTAACAGCACTGATTTTTGTAAATTTAGTCACATGAAACCTTAACTTTATGACAGGTGTTTCGATTAGGCCAGATTTATACCAAGAAAACGGCCGACCCCAGATGAGCTTAAGCACGGAAGGGGCGCGGAATTTAGCCGAAACCACGAAAACTCCGCCCCAGATGCAGGGCATTACCCCCAGGTGGTTGTTACAAATGTTGCCTTGGGTAGAAGTCACGGGTGGGGCCTATCGGGTTAACCGTCGCTTGACTTATAGTGTCGGCGATGGACGGGTTAGCTTTACCAATACAGGGGCCCAGGTGCGGGTCATTCCTCAAACACTTTGTGAACTACCTTTACTGCGTGGATTTGAGGATATTGAGGTACTCAACGCCTTGGCAGACCGGTTTGTGCAACAAGAATTTGCTGCTGGTGAGGCGATCGTACAGGAAGGTCAACCAGCTGACCGGGTGTTATTAATTGCTCATGGTAAAGTTAATAAGCTGAACGCGGGCAAATTTGAGGCGGAAGCTTTACAGGATATCTTCGCTGACGGCGCTCATTTTGGCGATCGCGCTATAGTTCTATCTGAGGATACTTGGGATGTTACCCTCAGAGCCGCTACGCGCTGCATAGTTTTGTCTTTGCCAGTACAAGCGTTTCGGGAGTTGCTCAACCAGTCGGAAGCCTTGCAAACTCAGGTCGATCGCTTTAGAGCTATATTGAGCAAACCCCAGGATAGGCATAATCAGTCAGAGATCGCCATGAGTGCCGGTCACAGTCAGGAAACTGAGTTACCCAGGACATTTGTTGATTACGACTTGAGTCCACGGGAGTATGAGTTAAGCGTCGCTCAAACCATTTTACGGGTGAATACGCGAGTTGCTGACCTCTACAACGAACCGATGAACCAGACGGAGGAACAATTACGGCTGACTATTGAAGCCTTGCGGGAACGGCAAGAATACGAAATGCTGAATAATCGTGATTTCGGGTTGTTGCACAATGCCGATCTCAAGCAACGGATCTTTACCCGCACCGGCCCACCTACTCCAGATGATTTTGATGAATTACTCTGTCGGCGGCGCAAATCCCGTTTTTTCTTGGCTCACCCTCGGGCGATCGCTGCTTTTGGTCGGGAGTGTAACCGTCGTGGAGTTGATTCCCCAAGCAGGGAGGTCAATGGAAAGATTGTACCTGCATGGCGCAACTATCCGATTTTTCCTTGTAACAAAATTCCGATCGCCAAGGACGGTACTACCTCTATTTTGATATTCCGTATTGGACAAGAAGACCAAGGGGTGGTAGGTCTACACAAAACGGGCATCCCTGATGAATACCAACCGAGTTTGTCTGTACGGTTTATGGGTATCAATGATAAGGGGATCATTTCCTACTCAGTGAGTGCTTACTACTCCACAGCCGTACTTATCCCTGACGCACTCGGCATTCTCGAAAATGTAGAAGTCGGGCACTGAGGCAAGGGGTCAGACATCCAGGGCAAACGCATGTGTGACTCGTTCCTAAGCCAATACATAACTTAGCCTGAGAATGCCAAGGAACAGAACCTTATCTAAATGGGAGGTGCGCGGGATAATACCCGCCATCGACCTAACTGACAAACAATGGGCAATTCTAATATATTAAAAATCAGGAAAAGCCGTCCTAGAAGGACAGCGCTTGTATCCCATTATTTCCGGTCAAAAATAAGGTATTGTCAAAAAATTGACAACACCCTCAGATAAACAAGCTAATTTTTTCTAGTAACGTACAAGTTTAGGTTAATGCCTGAGCTGCTGCTGCTGAAAGAAACTCATTTGCTGCTTGCTTCAACAATTCGGCTTTATCGGTCTGTTCCCAAGGCAAATCTAAATCACTCCGCCCAAAGTGACCGTAAGCCGCGACGTCCTGATAAAAACGTCCGCCTCGTTCACTTGGTAAGTTGCGTAACTTGAAGGTATGGATAATGCCCGCTGGGCGCAGTTCAAAGTGTTGCTTGATTAATTCCAGCAAGGTTTCTTCATCTACTTTGCCAGTGCCAAAGGTATCCACTAAGATACTGGTTGGTCGTGCTACGCCAATAGCATAAGAAAGTTGGATTTCAACTTTTTCTGCCAACCCAGCAGCAACAATATTCTTTGCCACATAGCGAGCAGCATAAGCAGCAGAACGGTCTACCTTAGTGGGGTCTTTCCCAGAGAAAGCGCCGCCGCCATGTCGTGAATATCCACCGTAGGTATCAACGATTATTTTCCGTCCTGTCAGACCAGAGTCTCCTTGAGGGCCACCGACAACAAATTTGCCTGTGGGATTGACTAAAAAGCGTGTTTCCTCATTTGGCTTAACGTCAATGTCGCCAAAAACAGGTTCAACTACAGCTGACCAAAGGTCTTGTTTAATTTTGGCTTGTACCGCCGCTTCATCTGTAATTTCCCCAATATTGGCTGTATGCTGGGTGGAAATCAAGATTGTATCAATTCCGACAGCACGTCCATTTTCGTAAACTACAGTTACTTGGGTTTTGCCGTCAGGACGCAAGTATGACAATTCACCTGTTTTGCGAACTGCTGCCAATCGGCGAGCAATGCGGTGAGCCAGACTGATGGGCAAGGGCATCAATTCTGGTGTTTCGTTGCTGGCAAAACCGAACATTATACCTTGATCGCCAGCACCAATTTTGTCGAATTGTTCATCACTATCTTGCTGGCGGGTTTCTTGGGCGGTGTTGACGCCTTGGGCAATATCAGGTGATTGTTCGTCTAAAGCTAGCAAAACGCTGGTGCTGTTGGCAGAAAAGCCATTATCAGCATTGGTGTAGCCAATTTCGGCAATTTTCTTGCGGGCGAGATTGACGAAATTCACATTGGCTTTGGTGGTGATTTCACCTGTGATTAGCACCAAACCAGTATTAACTACTACTTCAGCAGCAACACGGCTACTGGGGTCTTGTGTCAGTAGGGCATCAAGGATGGTATCAGAAATCTGATCGCAGATTTTATCTGGATGACCTTCAGTAACTGACTCGGAGGTAAATAAATATCGACGAGACAAAGGTAATTCCTCCTTCGAGAGTATTTTCGCTGACCAAATGTGGGTATTTAGTCCAGCTACCTAATTTATGAAATCATAACAATATTTATACTGGAGTCGTTAGTGTCTTTTGAAGATCGATAAAAACTACTAACTAGAAGTGAGGAAGATACAATTTACGCTAATTATTTCTACGCAAAATGTTTTGAAGAATACAAAAAAAGCGGGGCATTCCGAAAAGTGCCCCTGCAAGCTTTGACACAAACACTGCCGCTTTAAACCTGAACTGCTAACTTTGCTTCGGTAGCTGTCAACCGCTCATAGGCAGCACGCATTTTTAAACCTGTAAGCACTTGGAAAAAACCTGTTCCATTATTGGAACCTGGATATTCACGGTGCTGGAGTAACAAGTGAGTCAACTCACCTTGATATTTGGTTGATGTATTGCTGAGATGGGTTTCGATGTAAATGACTTCTTCTAGATTGTCAAATTGACCGTCCACTTCTAATACTGAGACGTAGCGACCATAGTAAACATCTGAACCGTAGTACAGTTGCATACCAGGGTAGGAACAGGTCAGTTTGCGTCCGCAGGGAGTCCAATTAATTGTCGATCCTTCATCAAATAGGTAGGTTGGGTCAAAGCCTTCCTTACCTTCACGCTGAAGCATACGTACCCGTAAGACTCGACGCTCAGTATCGTTTTTGATCAAGTTTGTGGGCAATACCTGGAGAACCACATCAGCAAATTCTCTTTGTGGTTCGATAAACTTTTCAAAGTCAGGTTTGCGAGAATTTATTTGCGCTAAAACATCTTCGTAGCGATGACCGCGTTCAGCCATATCTCGCTGGATTTTCCAGGCAATTTTGACTTCATCACTAATATCGAAATAAACGCTGAAGTCGATTAGCGATCGCACCCGTTCATCATATAAAGGATGCAGCCCTTCAACTACTATAATGTGATTTGGCTCCACCCGCTCTGGTGGATCGATCAAGCCGGTTTCGTGGTTATAAATCGGCTTATCAATCGCTTGACCACTTTTGAGCGCTTTAATTTGCTCATACATCAGGTCAAAGTTGTTTGCCCTGGGGTCTAGTGCTGTTATCCCTGTTTCTTTGCGCTGTTTGCGATCTAAGGAGTGATAGTCATCCAAGCAGATGACTGTCATTAAATCTTCACCAAACAAATCTATCAAACGACGCAAAAACGTAGATTTACCGCAACCAGAGTCTCCGGCTACTCCAATCAGTACCACGCGTTCCGGCTTACTTGTCATAAATCTCCTCTAAATACTAAAGTTGTGTCAATAATTTTTCACACAGCAGATTTTGAAGCCAGGAGTTTACCCCTTTGGTTTATCCTGCGTTCTTGCTACCCAGCACTGCTATAAGACATCAATAAGTAGACAACAAATTCAAAACTCATAAGTTGCTACTCATCAGACTAGCCTGAATCTTTAAGTGCCGGTAAGTATTTAATCCTAGTGGTATATTTGATTTTAACAGAAGGGGGTATCCCATACAAGATTTGATGTCAAGAAGAATTAGTTTGGTTGACTAATCATTTTGATGATTCAGCTGTTAATTTTCCAGGAGGGATCGACAATACCTGTAAGTGTTGCGCTGCTCTGTTGCCTGCTAATTGTGACTTTATGGGATGGAGTTGTAATGGTATGATTGATTTCTTTGGCAAACTTTTTGACCTTGGCAAATTTTCTCGCCCCTGAAGGCTCAAGATATTTAAGACCAAAATCTATCCAACGAATGACTCCCTAAGTTGCATGAGTAAAATTCTTGGGTGTAAATTTATGGATATGCTCAAATAGGAGTGTCGGTGTTGTCAACATTCAACGATTCCGTTGACAAAAATAGTAAAATTTGACCAGATATCCAACCATGCGATCGCTTTTAACCACTGAGTGAAAATACTGCTACTACAAGTTTCTTGTATTCAACATCTGCAAGAGTCAAGTACAGGTAAAACAGTAAATAAATTTGCTAATAGCGAGAAAATTACGAAGGATGCAGTAAGCAGATGCTTTGGCTCAATAAACAGAGTGATTAGCAGTAATTCTATTCAGCTTGAGACTGGGAAGTAAAATTACAAACTGTAATAGCAAGCTCCTGATGGAGGTTGACAGATTTTTCACATCAAGTAAAACTGATTATAGTTGCTTAAATCACGGTTCTCTCTGGCGTTATGTTCCTAGCTCAAGTTTTACTAGTCATGTAGTTAGACATGACCAAGTAATAAATATAGCTAAGAATGTTTCGTGAGAGTAGTAGATTTCGCCAAGTAAGACCAAGGATAAGATGCTTTCAAGTGCATCGATTGATACGCCTTGTGCTATCTTGTGCAGCATGATGTATTTGTAGACAAAAGTTAGCAAAAAAGTATCGGTGGTAGTTAACGAAGAAAAGATTAAATTGATTCATTATTAACATTCTCCAAAAGACTTATCCTTTACCTTAGAAGGTGAACAGGTGTGTTTTTTACTATGCCTGCATGTCTTCGGTGAGTGTACTTAGCAAGGCATCGATTAATGATGCCGTTTTTCCAGAAGGCCAGTTTTGTGAAACGAAAATCCGGTAAACTAAAGCTGGCATGGGATGGGAATAGTTTTTTTGAAAAACGGTTAAGTAAATATCGGAGTGGTAGAACGAATGTACAATCAAGGTGCTGTTGAGGGTGCTGCCAACACACAATTAGGTAGCCGCGTCTTCCTCTATGAAGTGGTAGGTCTGCGTCAGAGTGAAGAAACCGATCAAACGAACTACCCGATTCGTAAAAGTGGCAGTGTGTTCATCAGAGTGCCTTACAACCGCATGAATCAAGAAATGCGACGTATCACTCGTCTGGGCGGCACTATTGTTAGCATCCAGCCCGTAGATGCTTTAGGGCAAGTTAATGGTAAAGCCACACCTGTGAATAGTAACACTGAAGTTAAAGCTGAAGAACAGCTCAAGAACAAGGACAAGAAAGGCAACACCATGACTCAAGCGAAAGCCAAAAAAGACCACGGTGACGTTCCTGTTAACACTTACCGTCCCAATGCTCCGTTTATTGGCAAGGTAATATCTAATGAGCCGTTAGTCAAAGAAGGCGGAATTGGTATTGTTCAGCACATCAAGTTTGACCTGTCTGGTAGTAATTTGAAGTACATAGAAGGTCAAAGTATTGGTATTATTCCACCAGGATTGGACAAAAACGGCAAGCCCGAAAAGCTCAGACTTTATTCCATTGCCTCAACTCGTCATGGCGATGATGTGGATGATAAGACGGTATCACTGTGTGTCCGCCAGTTGGAGTACAAGCACCCAGAAACTGGCGAAACAGTCTACGGTGTTTGCTCTACCCACTTGTGTTTTCTCAAACCTGGGGAAGATGTGAAAATTACAGGGCCAGTGGGTAAGGAAATGTTGTTACCCGACGATCCCGATGCCAATGTAATCATGATGGCAACCGGAACAGGGATTGCGCCGATGAGGGCTTATCTGTGGCGTCAGTTTAAAGATGCGGAAAGAGCAGCTAATCCAGAATACCAATTTAAGGGCTTTTCTTGGCTAATATTTGGCGTGCCAACAACTCCAAACCTCTTATATAAGGAAGAACTGGAAGAAATTCAACAAAAATATCCTGATAACTTCCGCCTCACTCCTGCCATCAGCCGCGAACAGAAAAATCCCCAAGGCGGTAGAATGTATATCCAAGACCGCGTAGCGGAACACGCAGATGAATTGTGGCAATTGATTAAAAATGAAAAAACCCACACATACATCTGCGGTTTGCGAGGTATGGAAGAAGGTATTGATGCAGCCTTAACTGCTGCTGCTGCTAAGGAAGGTGTCACCTGGAGTGATTACCAGAAGCAACTCAAGAAAGCTGGTCGCTGGCACGTAGAAACCTACTAAGTTAGTCATTAGTCACTAGTCATTGGTCATTAGTTATTCAAAAAACAAAGGACAAATGACTAACGACTAAGGACAAACCACAAAAGACTAAGGAAGAAGGATAATCAGTAGGTAGGGCATTATTATGCTCTACCTACAATTGTTGTTGGTGAAATTGGGTGCAAAATTTGTGGGTGTGAAACTAGGAATACTGGGATTAGGAACCGTGGGAACGGGTACAGTACAGTTATTACAAGATAAAGCTGGGCGTCATCCGTTGTTGCAAGAGATAGAAATATACCGGGTGGGAGTACGATCGGTAGATAAACCCCGTGCAATAGAATTGCCTGCGGAAGTATTAACTACAGATTTGGAAGCCATTGTCAACGACCCGACGGTGGATATAATAGTCGAAGTCATGGGCGGACTAGAACCAGCGCGATCGCTCATTCTCAAAGCATTAAGTAATGGCAAACATGTAGTCACCGCAAATAAAGCAGTAATCGCCCGCTATGGCGCAGAAATTTTCACAACTGCCAACCAAGCTGGCGTATACGTGATGTTAGAAGCTGCTGTCGGTGGCGGGATTCCGGTGATTCAACCTCTGAAGCAGTCCTTAAGCGTTAACCGCATTCATACTGTAACTGGTATAGTTAACGGTACTACTAACTACATCCTCACCCGGATGCAAACAGAAGGCAGCAACTTCAGCGATGTTTTAGCTGATGCTCAACGCTTGGGTTATGCTGAAGCTGACCCCACAGCCGATGTTGATGGCTTAGACGCAGCTGATAAAATTGCCATCCTCGCATCATTAGGTTTTGGCGGACGTATCAACCTCAAAGATGTGTATACCGAGGGAATTCGGCAAGTTAGCAAAACAGATATTGCCTACGCCGAAAAATTGGGATTTGTGATTAAATTGTTAGCGATCGCTAATAGAATTACACCCCCAGAAGAAGATGGGGGGACGCGGGGACGCGGGGACGCGGGGACATTTTCCCTGTCTCCTCTTTCGGTGAGAGTTCATCCGACTTTGGTGCCGAAAGCGCATCCTTTGGCTAGCATTAACGGCGTTTACAATGCCATCCTTGTGGAAGGAGAACCCATTGGGCAAGTAATGTTTTTCGGCCCTGGTGCTGGTGCTGGTGCAACTGCCAGTGCTGTAGCCTCAGATATCTTGAATTTAACTGCTAGTTTAAAATCGCAAACAGTCAGCACTCAGGAATTAAATAAATCCGAAATCGCTGCGCTGAATCCATTATTAGCTTGCGGACATCACGAATACAGCCAAATTGTGCCGATGGCAGAATTGATAACTCGATTTTATGCGCGTTTTCTCACGAATGACCAGCCTGGAGTTATCGGTAAATTGGGTACTTGCTTTGGTAACTATGGGGTTAGCTTAGAGTCAATTGTGCAAACAGGCTTTCAAGGAGAACTAGCAGAGATTGTAGTTGTGACCCATGATGTGCGGGAAGGGAACTTTCGGCAAGCTTTGGCAGAAATTGAAAGTCTGGAAGCGGTAGAAAGTATTCCCAGCTTACTGCGCGTACTGTAAGAGTATATGAATAGCGAGCGATCGGCGTCAGTTGTTCCCGCAGGCTAAAATACCTAGTTTTTTCAGACAGGTCTGTGCTTGCTAAAATCAACAACAAACCGCACTCCTGCGCGAGGATACCCTATGACCTCTGCAACCGACCTATCTACAGACCTGACTCCTTTCCCTGACCATACGCAGCTACCAGAATCTAATGGCACATTTGTGAAAAATTGGCAAGAGCATCCGCAAAGCATCTTACTTACTGACTCGATTACACCCATCCTCAAACAATTACATCCTGACGGTCAATATTGTATCGGTCAAGATTTAGGTATTTACTGGCGCTTGACAGACCCGCCAGAAAAAGGAGCAGAAGCACCAGATTGGTTTTATGTACCAAATGTACCACCGTTACTCGATGGACAAACACGCAGGTCTTATGTATTGTGGCGAGAATTTATTGCCCCATTAATTGCCTTGGAATTTGTTTCTGGGAATGGTAGTGAAGAACGAGATAAAACCCCTTGGCTGGGCAAATTTTGGATTTACGAACAGGTGATTCATCCGGCTTTTTATGGCATTTATGAAGTGAAGAAAGCCAGCTTGGAAATATATGAATTAATTGGCGGACAATATCAGTTATTAACAGCAAATGAACGCGGACATTATCCGATTACCCGCTTGGGAGTTGAGTTAGGTATTTGGCAAGGAGTTTATCAGAATGCAGAATTACCTTGGTTGCGTTGGTGGGATTTACAAGGTAATTTGTTGTTGACTGGTGATCAAAGAGCAGAACAAGAATCCCAACGGGCTGAACAAGAACGCCAACGCGCTGAACAAGAACGCCAACGAAATGAGATTCTGATTGCACAATTGCGATCGCTCGGCATTGAACCAGAAGTTTAAGTATTTGGCAATAGCTACTAAAAAAAAGTCCCCTAATAAGAGGACTGACAGAAGGATTATCGAGGCTAGTAATAAAATTAGTCCGCTAACAAGTCCATAACTTGCTCTAGTAGCAGTTTAGCCTTGTACAGGTTAAGCAGTTTCTCCTGCTCCCAGCGACTAGGTGCGCTTAAACATTTGCCTTCTAAGCTCGCCTTGATTAATGCTGCTTGTTCGGTGGTTGGAGAATTCATCTCATCTAGTGCCGCGCCGATGGACTGAAAACTACCAAACGATAATCTTCGTAATCCTTTCCCTTCTTGTAGCTGGTTAAGTGCGATCGCTGGAAATGCAATCAACGATGTGATATAGCTTACCTTCTGCACTGATTTCCCAGTCGGCCGTAATCCATAACGCTCACACAGCAAACGTAGTTCAGCAATGGTTTTGATTTCGAGTTCTGATCGTGTAAACATAGAATTACCATTTTCAAAAGTGGTATCGGTAGGTAACAAGTTTTCCAGGCTTACGTGCCTACCGATTTAAAACTCTATTGGTTTGCACGCATAAGTATCAAGCCTTATTTACATCTCTCAACAATGCCTAACCCTAAGGGTAATCCACAAAATTTTGAGCCTATAAAAACTGACAGAGAAGAACCGTTGATAGCAAATCTCAGCTTTCGGGTATCAGAACGGATGAAGGAAGAGGTGAAAGCACAAAAAGACCCTGCACAATTCTGTAGAGATGCTATCCAAGAGAAGCTAGATAGAGAAAAGTAGTCCATCGCAGACTCTTGCGCGAGGGCGATCGCTTTTCTTATGTCTCTATATTAAAGTGTATTTTTATACTTATAAATATAGTTTCTAAATATTTTTACATCGTTCATTGAATTCGGGCGATCGTTTCTTGAATTCGGGCGATCGTTCATTGAATTTGGGCGATCGTTTCTTGAATTTGGGCGATCGTTTCTTGAATTCGGGCGATCGTTCATTGAATTCGGGCGATCGTTCATTGAATTAGGGCGATCGTTTCTTGAATTCGGGCGATCGTTCATTGAATTTGGGCGATCGTTCATTGAATTTGGGCGATCGGTTACTGAATTCGGGCGATCGGTTACTGAATTCAGGCGATCGGTTACTGAATTCGGATGAATTTAAGTAAATTAGCGCAAGAAATATAATATTTTTTGTATTAAATAATTTAAATAATACTGAATATTGCGGGTGTCGTTCCCTGCGATTTTGTTTATCTTAATGGTGTAAAGACAAGGATAGAAGGCAGTTTTTATCCTAGTGTATGATTAAAAAAAGGCAAGTTATTTATGTCACGCCCAAAACGTGGGTCTAAAGTACTTGATAAAGCACAGCGTCGGATTGCAGCTTTGAAATCGATTAGTCCCACCTTAGATTTAGGTAATGGAATCACTATTGAAACCTTTGCCGCCGCCATCAAAAAAACACAGGACAAGTTGGAAGTTCATAACTCCACCCTTTCGACGGTGGATCTAACTCAGGGAGCCTTTGAATTAGAGGAAAAGTCGCTGATGGAATTAACAGAACATGTGTTAGTCAGCGTAGCTGCAAAGTATGGCAAGAATAGCGATGAGTACAAAATGGCAGGGGGCGTTCGTCGCAGCGAACGCAAGCGTCCAGCGCGAAAGCCTAAGCAAGAGGTTGTTATTGGATAAAGACAATACATTTGGGTTTTTTGACATTCTCCCGATTTGAATTCGGGAGATTTTTGGTTAAGTGGTGAACTAATAGAAAAAAGATAACATTTAAATAGCGATCGCTTGAGCTTTAGAGAAATATGACATAGACTAACCATCCCAAACCCAAGCCTATACTAGAAGTGCTAGCTAAAATTAGAAAAGTATGAAACTTGCTAAAAAATTTTCGTAATTCATCTCCAGCCGCAGGCACAGACCAAGCCCCAGCCACAGCCATAGCCCAAGCTACAGCCAAAGCTCCAACCCAAGCCCCAGCCACAGCCAAAGTCCCAGTCACAACCAAAGCCACAGCCCAAGTCCCAGCCCCAGGCACAGCAACAGCAACAGCCACAGCTACAGTCCCAGCCACAGCCGAAAGTATGTACACGGCATTAAACGCGGCTAATAAGTAGCCTATTAATAGGTAGCTTAGTAATACACCAATCAACCAGCCCCAGGGAATAATTTTACAGCGTTTCCTAAGCAACTGAGGCACATCGAAATATTTTTTACCAAGATTAGTAGCTTTGAAAACGTATTTTTTATGAGCTGGTTCAACAGATGGTGGAGGCGTTTGTTTTACTTTTTCTAACATTGCTAACCATGCTTGCATTGACTGAGGACGGTCTTTTGCCTCCAGCGCCATACCCTTGAAAACTGCTTTATTTAATCGATCGCTAATGCTTGGATTAATTTGTTTAGGAGGGATCAGGGGAGTATTATGCAGCTTGCGAGCCAGAGAAGTTGTAGGGGGCTGACCTGTGACTACATAATAGAGCGTTGCAGCTAGACAGTAGATATCGACAGTTGGCTCTCGACTGCCTCTGCTCATCTGTTCATAGGGCGCAAACCCTTCATTACCCGCAATACCCTTTGAACTCAAGGTTTTAGGCAAAAGTTCTTTGGCGATTCCAAAGTCAATTAAGACGGCTTTGCCATTTCTCCGCACCATAATGTTTCCAGGATGGGCATCTCGGTGTACTAAACCTGCTTGATGCACTACGCTCAAAGCTTCCCCAATCTGGCGGATGCAGAGTAGAATCTCTGCTTCTGGTAAAGCCCCCCTACGCTTCACTGCCTCAAATAAATTTTCTCCCTCAACAAAGTCCATCACTAAACAGTGGGTAGCACCTTCCCGAAACAAATCAATCACTCCCACAATATGAGGATGACGGTCTTTTGATAGGCGTGCGAGTATCCGCCCTTCTTGGATAAATCTCTCTATGTACTTTTCATATTCCGGATCGTGACTGAGATATTCATTAGGTGTTTTAATTACAACTGTCTGGTTTAGTTCAACATGCAAAGCCTTATAAGTAATCCCAAATCCCCCTTGTCCCAGGACTTTCTTAATTACATATTTGCCACCTTGCAATTGTTGTCCTGCTATCCAAGGCATGAATACCTCTAAGTAAAAAATTACTTTAATGCCAGCGTTTTAATGAGAGTTTAGCTAATTCTAGGGTGTTTTGCTAGATGACGGACTAGGAGATACTGATGGTGGACTATTAGATGCAGGGGATTTTAATTTATCCATCACAGCACCCACCCCTGCAAGTAAGCCTCCTAAAGCTGCGATCGCCGCTATCACCACAGTCCAAAACTGAATTTTTTTATCCCAGTTCGAGTTAGTATTCGAGGATACAGTTGTCACAGGCTGAGGAGTTTCCGCAGTTAATCCCAATAAATCAAGCCATTCCCGCATTGATTGAGGACGCTGTTTAGCATCTAGCTGCATACCTTTTAAAATTGCGCGGTTAGTGCCTTCGCTAATCTGAGGATTCCATTCTTTTGGAGATACTAAATGCTCGCCGTCCACTTTGCGCTTTACTGCATCAACAGGTGTTCTTCCTGTCAGAAGTTTATACAGAGTAGCTGCTAGTGAATAAATATCGCTATATGCACGAGTTATAGTACCTCTAGCGTAAAGTTCAGGAGGCGTAAATCCATCGGAAGTTTCTTTAGTTCGGCTTGTGGTTAAGATATGGTCAAAGTCCAGAGCTAAACCAAAATCGATTAGCACTGCTTCTAGCTGTCCCTCTCGGTTCCGCAACAAGATATTTCCTGGATGCACATCGCGATGAATCAGTTCATTTTCATGTACAACTATCAGTGCTTCTCCAATTTGCTGAATGTAACGTAGTGCATCTGGTTCTGAAAGAGTTGGTGGACGCAGGTCAGCCAAACTCACTTCATTTACATACTCCATTACCAAACACAAACAGTCTGCTTCCTCAAAGGAGTCTAATACCTCCACAATATACTTATGCTTACACTTTTGAAGCTTTAAAGCCTCCCGCAAAAACATTGTCTTTAGGCGTTCGCGCTCAAATTGACTAAGGGAATTTAGCAAGTCATCATTTAAGGTTTTAATGACAAAGCGATCGCCATTCTTATTTTTCACCAAATAAGTAATGCCAAAGCGTCCTCTTCCCAACTCTTTTTCAATAGTGTACTTTCCAGCTTGCAAGCGATCGCCAGCTACCCAAGCCATCTTTGCAACTCCCAAAATGCTTAGATTAATTCTCACACAAGAGAGCCTTAATAACTTGAGCCTAGCTTTGGAGAAAGACTGCGATGTCTACGATGGTCACTGAGCTTGTCGAAGTGCGGGCTACGCCTACGCTTTTTTCTTCCTCTATTGCTAAACTAAAAACAACCTTTAGCTAGTGCAAAGGTAGTTTTATGACCTCTGCCATCAACCCCACTGACCTCACCCCTTTCCCAGACCACACGCAGCTACCAGAGTCCGATGGCACATTTGTAAAAAACTTCCAGGAACATCCCCAAAGCATTCTCATTACCAACTCGATTCAACCGATATTACAAAAACTTCACCCTGATGGGCAATATTGTATTGGTCAAGATTGTGGCATCTACTGGCGGATGACCGATCCGCCAGAAAAAGGCGCAGTCGCACCAGACTGGTTTTATGTCACCAATGTCCCGCCCTTACTCGATGGACAAATCCGCAGGTCTTATGTAATATGGCGAGAATTTATTGCCCCATTAATTGCCTTAGAATTTGTCTCTGGTGATGGGAGTGAAGAGCGAGATCAAACACCTTGGAAAGGCAAATTTTGGATTTATGAGCAAGTGATTCGGACTCCGTTTTACGGCATTTATGAAGTGGATAAAGCCAGCGTAGAAGTGTATCACTTAATTGAGGGCAAGTATCAGCCATTACCAACAAACGAACGGGGACATTATCTCATACATCCTTTAGGCGTTGAGCTAGGTATCTGGCATGGAGTTTACCAAAATATGGAATTGCCGTGGTTACGTTGGTGGGATTTGCAAGGTAATTTGTTGTTGACTGGCGATGAAAGAGCAGAACAAGAAAGCCAACGAAATGAGATTCTGATTGCTCAATTGCGATCGCTCGGCATTGAACCAGATGCATAATTTTAATTAAAAGTCAACTATTTATTCACCTCTAGCAACTGGGAAGTTTCTAAGCGACTCATCCATTTTGCGAAATAAACTCGATTAGCTTTTTCCTCGGATGGATCTTTAGTATCTAAAGGATAAGGCGCCAGTCCCAAAATCGCTGCTGTGGTCACGCAAAACATCGATTTTTGGAAAGTCATGCAAATTTGCACTCGCAAATCATCTTCACCCCGGAGACTGCCACGATAAATTTCATGCAAGTACTCTGGAAGATAATGACGCATATCTTGCATCAACAAGGTGGGAGGGATACCTGCGCCACCAATGGGTAAAGGATCGGCGTACAATGCGCCATATTGGAATCGACTTTGATCTGGGGAGATTTGATAAGCTTGGGCGTTGTATGAAACTGTGCCGTGGAAAGGTGTTCCCCTAAAGAAAACTGCCTCTACATAAGGTATTGCTGTGTCTGCTAAGAAAGTCAAACCAACGTCTTTAGGAATGATTTCATAGAGTTTTTCCCGAACTTTGACGGTGTAAGTAATTGGCTTTGATGCATTTTCCACTAACCCTGCTTTAATATGGTCTACAATTTGGGGAATCGATTTGATTTCGCCTTTGTCGTAGCGGTCTGATAAGCTGAGGAAAATATCAGCCATGACTCGCCAAAATTGACCTAAACCAGTGTAATAAGCAGAAACGCGTAACTGTTCGGTTAAAAAGTCTGGAAACAGTTGGTTAATGCCTAAAATTAAAGGATTATTTTTAAATTTAGCTACGATGACAGCTTGCGCTCTTTCTTGAAATTCTTTTGTATCTAAATATTCATCGAGACCGCCACCACCGTGCCACATCATGCCTTTCATGCAATACTCGGCATATTCAAAATTAATGCGATCGTGCCACCAGTGACGCAGTAATTTCTGAAAAGATACCTCTCCATTAAAGTATTTAAAAAATGGAAAAAATACTAAAAACTGATGCTCGGCAATATAATTCAGATTTATTGAATAGGCATCTATAACTACGCCATAGCTTTTGAGAATACCAACTACTTCCACCACATTTTCTGGAGTATCGGTAAGTAATGCCTGTCCTGTTTGCAGGCGTTCAATAAACTCAGGTAAAGGTTCGTTAGTGAATTTATTTCTAATAGTTACCATTGCAAGTTCTCCATTAAGTATTGGGCATGGGGCATGGGAAAAGGACGCCGGGACACGGGGAACCAAGAGGATAGAGGGATAAATGGAAAAGACTTATTGAAAGTTATCTCCTTGTCTCCCCATCTCCCTACTCCCTACTTTCCATTCCCCATTCTCTTATCCAAAGACACCGCTGCTACTACGTTTTGAGTATTCACCATTGCTGTAATTGTTGGTTCAGTCCAGCGTGATAACCAAGACGGCTGGATGCCAAAAATCACAATTAGTAAGGCTAAAATTGCAGCTGGAAGGCGATCGCTCCAATACACGCGTGGTAAATTAACAACAGGTGCAGATAAACGTCCAAAAAAGGCACGGTTCATAAGTAACAGGAGGTAAACCGCTGTTAACCCCGTACCAATCATGCACAGCAGCGTTTGTACTGGAAAAACTGCAAAACTACCCCGATAAACTACGAATTCGGAAATAAACCCCAACATTCCGGGTATACCTGCGCTGGCCATGACTCCCACAATCATCAAGCTACCGATTACTGGCATACCGCGTTCTGGGTTCAGCAATCCTCTGATAATTTCTAAATCCCGGCTGCCGGCTTTTTTATATACAACGCCCACCAGCAAAAACAGCATTGCAGAAATCAAGCCGTGGCTAATCATTTGCATGACAGCACCCAACACACTTAGAGGTGTAGCCGCAGCCGCCGCTATCAGGACGTAGCCCATGTGTCCAATGGAACTGTACGCCACCATTTTTTTCATATCTGTTTGGGCGATCGCACAGGATGAACCATACAATACACTTACTGCTGCCCAAATTGCTAACCAAGGAGCCAGATAATTCCAAGCTTCTGGTAACAAGTTCATACCAAATCGCAGTAAGCCGTAAGTTCCCAACTTCAACAGTACCCCAGCCAACAGCACGGAAATCGGTGTGGAAGCTTCTACGTGAGCATCTGGCAACCAAGTATGGAAGGGAACTAAGGGAATTTTAATCCCGAAGCCGATCAAAATTCCCACTAGCAGTAAAAGTTGTGTAGCTAAAGGTAGAGTCTTGGCGTTCAAGGTTGCTAGTGCAAAGCTAGAGGAACCACTCAGCCAAACCATGCCCAGGAAACTTGCTAAAATCAGGATTCCGGAAACGGCAGTATAAATCAGAAATTTTGTTGCAGCATAACCCCGTTTTGAACCACCCCAAATAGCTATCAACAGATACAGCGGAATCAACTCCAACTCGTAAAACAGGAAAAATAGCAGTAAATCCTGTGCTAAGAAAGCTCCAATCACCCCAACACTTAAAAGTAGTATTAGAGAGTAATACAATTTGGGACGCCCAAGGGATTCATCGCTACTGTAGATGGCAATACAGGTCAAAAGCCCATTTAAAACCAGCAATGGCAAGGATAAACCATCTACTCCCAGGTTATAGTTCAAGCCTAAGGCATCTACCCAAGGAACAGACTCGGCAAACTGTTGACTGATTTCTCCAGGACGGAACTGAATTGTTAGTACTACTGTCAAAAACAAACCAATAATCGCAAATACTAAAGCTACCCCACGGGCAAGTTTCCCACTAATGCCAGAGGGCGAGAAACCAATTAAAGCTGCTCCAATCAAGGGCACTAAAATTAAAGCACTAAGCATAGACTTCAGGTAAGGAAGATGAGGGCAGGGGAGGCAGGGGAGGCAGGGGAGGCAGGGGGAGAAACTCCTAACTCTTGGAAAGACTTGGTTAACCTTTTTCTGTAGTCAGCACTCAACACTTTTAAAAGGGCAATTTATCTAATAAACCCAATGACCAGCTGATGAAAAAGCCGAGGATGCTGACGACTGCGAGGATAGTCAACATATAACCTTGGGATTGTCCAGAAATGCTGTATTTTAAACTTTGTCCGCCGAGAATTGTGGCAAACCCAACTAAGTTCACTATACCGTCAACCAAATAGCGATCGCTCCAAGCAGAAATCTTAGATAGTAGCGCTACTGCACTCACTACGGTGACTCGATAAATTCGGTCAATGTAAAAGTCATAACCCAACAAATCTTGGAAAAATCTCCATGCTAGGATTCTCGATCTTGACCAAGCTTTGTGCAGATAAATTGTAGACCCTACAACTACTCCCAGCACTGTAGAACCAAACAACGCTAATACTACATACCAATTGATACTTTCCCAATCAGGTAGCAAGTACCATTGCTGTAGCAGCAGAGGTAGAAGCAAAGTCAATACTGTTAAAGTCACCATCGGCAATGCCATCGACCAACCGACTTCTGGAGTACGGCGGGTCTTTTGTTGCGGTTTACCCCAAAAGACTAATCTAAATACTCTGGTTAAATTCAATGCTGTCAAGCCATTGACTAATAATAAAACTCCAATCACCCAAGGGCTAATACTCACAAAACCGTCAGCCCATGCTAACATTGCCCAGAAGCTTCCCAGTGGTAGGAGTGTCACCATTCCTGCTGAACCGACGATGTAGGCAGTGGTGGTAGCTGGCATCCTTGACCATAAACCGCCCATTTCTGTCAAGTCTTGACTTTGGGTAGTTAAGATCACTGAACCAGAACTCATAAATAATAATGCTTTGGCGATCGCATGGGTTAACAGCAACATCAAGGCTACACCACCTTGCTGCAAGCCCACTGCCAAAAACGCTAATCCCATGTATGCACTAGTAGAATGGGATAAGGCTCGCTTAATATCTATTTGAGCTATGGATACTAATGTTGCACCAATGGCTGTTACAGTACCCATGATTACTAAAGCATTCAAGGCAACAGGTGATAGGGCTAATAATGGTTGCAGTTTAAATAACAAATAGGCACCACCAGCTACTACCAAGGAATTTCGCATTACCGAGGCAGGGTTCGGCCCTTCCATCGCCTCGTCTAACCACAGGTGCAGTGGAAATTGGGCACATTTACCCGCAGGTCCAGCAATTAACGCTAACCCCAATAATGTTGATGTGACTGGGCTTAAATTAGCTGTTTGCGCCCATTCATATAAATCGGAAAAATTCAAGCTGCCGGCTGAGGTGGAAAGGGTGACTACAGCCATCAACAGTAACAAGTCTCCCACCCGTTTAGTTAAAAACGCATCTCGCGCCGCTGTCACTACTAACGGTTGAGCATACCAGAACCCCACCAGCAAATAAGTCGAAAGTGTCAGGACTTCCAAAAGCCCATAGCTGAACAACAAAGAATCACTGATTGCTAGGGCACTCAGCGCCGCTTCAAAAAATCCCAGCAGTGCAAAGAAACGTGCCAACGACCAGTCTTTTTCCATGTAACCCAAGGCGTAAACTTGTGCCAATAAGCTTAAGCCTGTAATTAAAACTGTTGCCCCGATACTCACTGGTGAGAGTTCCAAGGCAAAGGATAAGTCTAAATCGGCTGCTTTGAACCAGGGAACCAACAAATTTTGTGGTTCTTTATCCCAAATATCTTTAAATACAAACAAGCTATGGATAAATGCCAAAACGGTCGTCAACAAGTTGATGTATGCCGCAGGTCTTGGCCCTGTCCGCTTAATTATTCCCAATCCCCACGGTAAGGTCAAAATTGCACCTAATAAGCTATACAAAGGTACAAACCAACTTGTTAAAAATAAAAATTGACTCATTTAAATTTCCCTTGACGACTCAGCCTTAATTTTAAAAAAGCTTTCAGACAACTATTTAATTTAATTAAATTAATTTGCCAAAACCTCTATGTTTGTTTACTATTGTTTCAACTAAGAACTTCGGAGTATTTATACTTAATTTACCCTATTAAACTTCAATAAAATATAACTTCATATAATCAAAAGCATTTACTTGCCTTAACATCCTCGACCTTTTTACATTTGTATTTCTACTTTGACCAAAGTACTTTATACGATATATTTGAAAAAATTATATGTTTTTTACCTAGTCCTTGTAGATTTAGCAAAAACTGAGGAAAGATAGAGACAGCAAAGCATACAGCGACTGCTCACTCCTTCCCAGATTGGATTAGCCTTAGCTATGAATCTCGTTTTGTAAATGTAATAAAGAAATTATAAAGCATAAGTGGCTGCTCTAGGAATCAGTGAACTTTAATTGCTCATCGGCATAGATAAATTTATGTTAAGTTTTTTAAAACTTTTTTATCATAAACTATTATAGTGATTTGTATTGCCAGGGACGCCAAGCTTTCCTATGCTTAAATTGGAAGTGTTTTCTTAGCTCTAAGATCAAGCTCTCCCCGTCAAAAATTTCAAATAACAGTACTGTTCGGATTAATTTTGTAGGAGTTCTGCGATGCCAATTGCAGTTGGAATGATTGAAACGAAGGGCTTTCCAGCAGTGGTGGAAGCTGCTGATGCGATGGTAAAAGCCGCCCGTGTCACTTTAGTAGGATATGAGAAAATTGGTAGCGCTCGCGTCACCGTGATAGTTAGGGGAGATGTATCGGAAGTTCAAGCTTCCGTAGCTGCTGGGGTAGAAGCGGCGAGAAGAGTTAATGGTGGTGAAGTGTTATCCACACACATTATTGCTCGTCCTCACGAAAACCTAGAATACGTCTTGCCGATACGTTACACAGAAGCTGTAGAACAGTTCCGTACCTAAAAGCCGTTTAAATAAAGTAGTTAACGCTTTTTAGTTTTTTGAGCATCATTTGTGTCCAAGGCTAAAACTTTAAATAGGGATTAAAACTAATGTCGATCGCAGTAGGAATGGTTGAAACGCTAGGCTTTCCAGCGGTAGTGGAAGCTGCTGACGCAATGGTGAAAGCAGCCCGTGTTACTCTGGTGGGTTATGAAAAAATCGGTAGTGGTCGCGTAACAGTGATTGTGCGGGGAGACGTATCGGAAGTTCAAGCTTCCGTAGCCGCAGGAGTTGAATCTGTGAAGCGAGTCAACGGCGGACAAGTCCTGTCTACCCATATCATTGCTCGTCCTCACGAAAACTTAGAATATGTTCTGCCAATTCGTTATACAGAAGACGTAGAACAATTCCGGGAAAATGTGAATGCAATTCGTCCTTTTGGTAGAAGACCGTAATTTGTAATGCAAGTTGCCAAAGTTCGCGGCACAGTAGTTAGCACCCAAAAAGACCCAAGTCTCAGAGGTGTGAAACTACTGTTGTTACAATTAGTAGATGAAGACGGAAACATCCTGCCACAGTACGAAGTAGCAGCGGATATCGTGGGAGCAGGAGTAGATGAGTGGGTACTCGTCACTCGTGGCAGTTCTGCTCGTCAAATTGATGGCAATGAAAAGCGTCCATTAGATGCAGCAGTGGTAGCGATAATAGACACCATTCACGTTGCAGATCGCCTAATTTACAGCAAAAAAGATCAGTATAGGTAGTCATTAGTCATTGGTCATTGGTCATTAGTCATTAGTTATTTGCAAAGGACGAAGGACAACTGACAAAGCGCAAAGTTGGAGCGGAGGTTTCCTCCGATCGGAACTTTGTAAGAGGTGACAAATGACAAATGACAACAGAACAAAGCGCAAAGTCGGAGCGGAGGTTTCCTCCGATCGGAACTTTGTAAGAGGTGACAAATGACATAGAGGAGGAATCTCGCGATGGTAGTCCGCAGCACGGCGGCACCCCCAACCCCGTGGTCAAGGAATTTAGCTGAACCCGAAATCCATGAAACCGCCTTTGTACACAAATTTTCCAATTTGATTGGAGATGTACGTCTAGGTGCAAATGTAATCGTTGCTCCGGGGACGACGATTAGAGCGGATGAAGGCACACCTTTTTATCTTGGTGAAAACACTAATGTCCAAGATGGCGTTGTGATTCATGGGTTGGAGCAAGGTCGAGTAGTTGGCGACGACGAAGAGAAATACTCGGTGTGGATAGGCAAAAATGCTTGCATTACCCACATGGCTCTAATTCACGGACCAGCTTATGTTGGGGACAATTCCTTCATTGGCTTTCGCTCCACAGTGTTTAATGCCAGGGTAGGTGCAGGCTGCATCGTGATGATGCACGCTTTGATTCAAGACGTAGAAATTCCCGCAGGTAAGTATATACCTTCAGGAGCAATAATTACCACCCAGCAGCAAGCTGACCGCTTGCCAGACGTGCAAGATCGGGATAAGGAATTCGCTCATCATGTGGTTGGGATTAATCAGGCTCTACGAGCTGGTTATCTCTGTGCTGAGGATACAAAATGCATTGCGCCGATTCGGGATGAAATTGCTAAATCTTATACAGGTAATGGTATTACTGTTTTAGAGTTGGAAAGGAGTAGTAACGTGGCAAGTAATAGCTTGGGTGCAGAAACAATAGAGCAGTTGCGGTATTTATTACAGCAAGGATATAAGATTGGCACGGAGCATGTAGACCAAAGACGGTTCCGCACAGGTTCTTGGACTAGCTGCCAGCCAATTGAACCGAGATCTTTAGGTGAAGCGATCGCTTCTTTGGAAAGCTGTCTGAGAGACCACGGCGGCGAATATGTGCGGCTGTTTGGCATTGACAAAGGTAGACGGCGGGTGTTAGAAACCATCATCCAACGTCCCGATGGTGAGGCAAAACCAGCCACCAGCTTTAAAGCTCCTGCTAGTTCTAGCAATGGCAGCTACAGCAGCAACAACCATAATAGTAATAGTAATGGTAACGGCTCTGGCGGCGGCAAAGTTAGCAATGAAACTGTAGACCAAATCCGGCAACTTTTGGCTGGTGGTTATAAAATTGGCACTGAACACGTAGATGAACGCCGCTTCCGGACTGGTTCTTGGAGTAGTTGCAAGCCAATTGAAGCAACTTCGGCAAATGCAGTGATTTCCGCTGTGGAAGAGTGTATAGACAACCATCAAGGCGAGTATGTGCGTCTAATTGGTATTGACACCAAAGCCAAGCGGCGGGTGTTAGAAAGCATCATTCAACGTCCCAACGGTCAAGTAGCTTCCTCTGGTAATCAGCAGAAATCTTCATTTACTAGCAGCGGTGGGTCTTCCAAAACTGCAACAGCTACAAGTACTCGTTTAAATTCCGAAGTAGTAGACCAGCTAAGACAATTGTTGGCTGGCGGATATAAAATTAGCGTCGAACACGTAGACCAGAGACGCTTCCGTACAGGTTCCTGGACGAGCACTGGTCAAATTCAAGCCTCCTCAGAAAGAGAAGCGATCGCAGCCGTAGAAGGACACCTTGGCGAATACCAAGGAGAATATGTCCGCTTGATTGGTATTGACCCCAAAGCCAAGCGCCGGGTATTAGAAACGATAATTCAACGTCCGTAGTTTATGGGAATAGGGACTGGGGACTGGTGACTGGGGACTGGGGATTGGGGATTGGAGCAGATGGGGAGATAGGGGAGATGAGCAGATAGGGGAAAAGGTTGCAGCAAGTCTTTCCCCTTTGCCCCTCTGCCCCTTTGCCCCTCCGCCCCTTTGCCCCTTTGCCCCTCCGCCCCTTTGCCCCTGTGCCCACTCCCCACCTGAGGTTAAATTTCCATGTCTGTGCCGCCACTGCGCCTCAGCAATAACTTTGATTCTTACATGAGTGGTGAGGTGACTGTTCATCCAAGCGCGGTACTCGCACCTGGGGTAATACTCCAAGCAGCTGCAAACAGCAAAATCGTTATTGGCCCGGGGGTCTGTATTGGCATGGGGTCGATTCTCCAAGTCCATGAAGGAACCCTGGAGGTGGAAGCAGGCGCAAACCTGGGAGCCGGTTTTTTGATGGTTGGCAAGGGGAAAATTGGAGCAAATGCTTGCATTGGTTCGGCAACAACAGTTTTCAATTGTTCAGTTGAACCCGGACAAGTAGTTCCACCTGGTTCGATTTTGGGAGACACCAGCCGGCAAATTGCTGAAATAAAACAACTCGACCCATCCCCAGAGAACCAAGCTTCTACAAGCAGCCAAGAAAGCAATAATGGCTTAGGGGAAGGTGAAGAAAAGGTAATTTCCTCAACTAACTTCTCGGCATCGGCTTTTGTGGAGTTAAAAGGGCGATCGCTTTCTTTCTTTAAATCTTCCCCTACTCCAGAAAGCAAATCTCCTTCACCCCCAAAGCCTGACAATGACGCCCAATCCAATTTGCAACCAGCCCCCGAAGAGTCTACAGAAAATAACTCTAACCCCGATGGAGCAGCCACAGAATCCCCTAATAGCTTCGGGACTCAAATTTATGGGCAAGGCAGCATACACAGATTGTTGACCACATTGTTTCCCCATAGACAATCCTTGAGTGACCCAAACTCTGACGATTAGTCCGAGTAAGTGTTAATTGTAAGTTAGTTGTCAGCTTTTTCCGTAACTTGGAAAATTCACATGGAAACATTTAATCAACGGTCTATGAGTACCATGCATTCATCGGGTCATTTCGACGACCTCAAAGATACTGCCTTGGGTTTAGTTTCTACCCTCAGCTTCCCAGCGATCGTTGGGACGGCGGATATGATGCTCAAATCTGCTGGAGTTCACCTCGTTGGCTATGAAAAGATAGGTAGCGGTCATTGTACCGCGATCGTCCGGGGTGGAATTGCTGATGTACGTCTTGCTGTAGAATCAGGTGTCCAAACTGCTGAGCAATTTGGCCAGTTGGTTTCTAGCTTAGTGATTCCCCGTCCTTATCCCAATTTAGATATAGTGCTTCCCATCACAGCCCGTTTCACTAAATTGATGGAGGAAGGGAGTCACAGCCGTTTGAGTAATCAAGCAATAGGTTTGGTAGAAACGCGAGGATTTCCAGCGATGGTGGGTGCGTGTGATGCCATGCTAAAAGCTGCCGATGTCCACTTGGCAGCCTATGAAAAAATTGGTGCGGGTTTGTGTACAGCGATTATTCGTGGTTCCGTAGCCAATGTTGCCGTAGCAGTGGAAGCAGGAATGTTTGAAGCAGAACGCATTGGGGAATTAAATGCAGTGATGGTGATTCCTCGACCCCTAGACGAAATGGAACAAACCTTGCCATTAGCAAGCTGCTGGATAGAACAAAACCAACCGTTAAACTTGCCAGTGAATATTAAAGAGCAAGTTGCCGAAATCGAAATGTTAAGATTACCAGATTTAACTAAGCTACCAACAAAAATTGCAGAAGAATTATGGAATGATGAATGATGAACAATGAATTGTGAAAAGCCCACATTCACTATTCAACATTCACCGTCAGCTAGAAGGCATCTTACGCTTTTCTTATTGTTCTGATAATAGCTTCTTGAATCCAGAAGTCAAATATTTTTCTTTGAATAGCGATAATAGAGTTTTATCTATAATAAATAAAACTCCTGATTTTTTATAACCATCGCTATATCATCTGTAACTGTTCAGTAATGTCTAGATATAAATCTATGAATCGCTATTTACAGGAGAACTACCCTTGAATCAAGCGACGCTGCACCAGTTAAAAGTCTTCGAGGCAGCGGCACGGCACAGTAGCTTTACTCGTGCTGCTGAGGAATTGTTTCTCACCCAACCTACCGTTTCTATGCAGATTAAGCAACTGACAAAATCGGTAGGATTGCCATTATTTGAGCAGGTGGGAAAGCGGTTGTATTTAACAGAGGCAGGAAGGGAATTATTTGCTACTTGTCGGCAGATTTTTAATGATATAGCCCAGTTTGAAATGAAGGTGGCAGATTTAAAAGGGCTAAAACAAGGGCAACTACGGTTGGCAGTAATTACAACAGCAAAATATTTTATCCCACGTTTGTTAGGGCGGTTTTGCGAACTTTACCCAGGAATTGATATCTCGTTACAAGTAACGAATCACGAACAAATTTTGGATCGGATGGCTCAGAATCTTGATGATTTATATATCATGAGCCAAATTCCAGAGAATATGGATATAACTTGCCAACCATTTTTAGAAAACCCTTTAATAGTCTTTGCACCAATTAATCATCCTTTATCCCAAGAAAAAAATATTCCGATACACCGCCTGTCTGAAGAACCTTTTATTATGCGGGAACCAGGTTCAGGAACTCGTGGTGCTGTCCAAAGCTTATTTGATGAACAAGGAGTGAAGGTCAAAGTTAAGCTGGAATTAGGAAGTAACGAGGCAATTAAACAAGCGATCGTAGGTGGTTTAGGAATTTCTGTTTTATCTCGTCATACTTTACTATTGGATGCGTCACAGTTCAGCATTTTAGATGTCCAACACTTCCCCATTCATCGAAATTGGTACATGGTTTACCCATCTGGTAAACAGCTATCTATCGTTGCTCGTGCCTATTATGATTATTTACTCGCTGCGGCGAAGAATATTGTAGAGCAAAATGCTACTTATAACTATAGTACGGTTGAAGCAACTCACAGATAAATATTTTGAATTCCCTAAAGGGGTTGACGCTAAGACCCAGAAACATTAACAATTAACCAGCAGAACCATTCAAAATGGGGGAAAACTGGCAGTGGTTAACCCGGAAATACAGTCTTGGCGCAAAACAGTACAAAGCGAAATTGTAGCTGTTACAGTTTACGCTGATAGAGCGTTGGTTACACGACGAGGTGTAGTTTCTTTAACAGGAATTGAACGGGAATTAGTAATTACCCCAGTGCCCATGACTCTAGAAACTGAGTCTGTGAGGGTTAGCGGTACGGGTACGGTAGGTGTGCAGTTGCAGGGAGTGAGTAGCGATCGCATTTACACTACTGAACCAGTGGGAGAACGTGTAGCACATTTAACCAGGCAAATTCAGCAATTAGAAGCAGAAAAACGCCATCTACAAGCGCAAGTCGATGCTTTAGCATTGCAATCGAGTTTTATCGAAGGCTTACGTGAAAAAACAGAAGAACCTTTTTCCCAGAGTTTGTCGCGGAAAAATTTGAGCTTGAGCGAAACTTTAGACTTTCTCAATTTTCTCGGAAGCCAGTATAGTGAATATGCGATCGCATCTGGAGAATGCAAAGCCCAACAGCAGGAATTAGACAAACAACTGCAAGCACTTTACACCTCACTGCAAAAAATCCAAACACCGCATCCTAAAGAAAGTTTGAGCTTAGTTGTAGCAGTTGAAGTTACAGGTGAAGGCGAGTTTGAACTGGAAGTATCATACTTGGTGAATCGCGCCAGTTGGACTCCGTTATATGACTTGCGCTTTAGCACCACGAGCGATATCGTGCACTTGAGTTATCTTGCAGAAATTACTCAAAGCAGCGGCGAAGATTGGATTGGTACGAGTCTCACCCTTTCTACTGCAAAACCTGGATTAGGTACACTACCACCCAAACTTGAACCTTGGTATATTGATACCCCACGTCCACAAATAGCGCGACAACGACGAGCTAGATTTGCTGCACAGCCACCACTGCTGCCTAGCATAGCAGCTCCATCTGGTGAAGAAAATTGGCAAGAACAAGACGAAGTTACAGAGGATAATCTCATTGCAGCCGAAATTGTTGTAGCGGAAGTATCTAAAGAAGGAAGTGTAGTTACTTTTAAATTAAATAGTGGTGGTAACATTCCTAGTGATGGCGCACCTCATAAAACAACAATTTTTCATGATGATTATCCTTGTAACTTTGATTATGTAGCAATGCCGCGCTTGGTAAGCTTTGCTTATCTGCAAGCGAATGTGAAAAATAGTCCCAACGGTGCAACTTTGTTACCAGGAAAAGCCAATATTTTCCGCAACAATGTTTTTATAGGCGCTACTGGGTTAGAGAATATTGCACCAGGACAAGAATTTAAACTGAATTTAGGGATTGATGAAGGTTTAAAAATTGAGCGTGATTTAGTCGAACGTCTGGTAGATAAAAGATTAATTAGCAACCAGCGCCGGATTACTTATAGTTATCGTTTAATAATTACAAACTTACTTGACAAAGAAGCAAATCTGAAAGTAACCGAACAATTACCAGTTAGTCGCAACGAGCAAATTAAAGTCCGTTTGATTCGCACTAACCCGCAAATTCAACTTGGTGAAATGGGTATTTTAGAATGGCAGTTAACTCTTGCATCACAGGAACGGCGAGAGATATATTACCAATTTAATGTTGAACATCCGCCAGAGTTAATGGTAGTTGGGTTAGATATTTAAAATCAAGGTAAGTGTTGAGCAGAAAGCGTCGCACAAAATGGGGACGAATAATGAACCGCCAAGATAAATGCCTTCTCTACAAGACACTATGTGAACGTGGAGCATCTCGTAGATAATTGTAGGTTGGGTTGCGTGCCTCAAGCCAACCTACGCCTAAGTTTAGTTACAGGAGATTACAAAGCAGTAAGGTACAGATAATCGTAGGGAACCGCTACCCGTGTACTTTTCTTGGTGTCAAACCTTGTTAATTCTGAATTCTGACGTTAGCGATCGCAAAGGTGTTTATCTTCATTACTAAGATTGTTATTATTCTTGAGATAGTCGCTGACATAACGGCAAGTTTCTTTCAGCAAATTATTTAAATCTGAAGTTTGAGTTTTAATTTTATCTAAATTCCACAATCGAATAGTTAGATCTTTGGTGTTACCTACCGAGACAAGTTTCTTGCCATCAGGGCTAAAATCTGCACTCCACACCCAATCTTTATGTCCTTGAAGAGTATGTAGTAATTTACCAGATTTGTCCCATATTTTTACAGTGTTATCAAAGCTAGCAGAAGCAATTAACCGACTATCTGGACTAAACTTAACACTGATAACTCTTTCTTGATGACCTGGATAGAGTGTAAGATACTTCGGTCGAGTTTTACATAAATTACTATCTATTTTCAAAATTCCTATCTTGCCATCATCACTGGCAGTAGCAATCATTTTGCCATCTGGACTAAAGGCAACCCCATTGACTTCACTAGTGTGTCCTAACAATGTTGTACATAAAGTACTATTTAATAACCAGATTTTAGCAGTTCCATCATCGCTCGCAGTGGCAATCATCTTGCCATCCGGGCTGAACTTAACATCTACAACATTGTCAGTATGTCCTACTAGAGGTCGTAAAATCTCTCTTCCATTAAGATTCCAAAATTTGACAGTTTTATCACCACTAGCTGTAGCAATGGTTTTGCTATCAGGGCTGAAGGTAGGATAGAACACTAATTTTTGATGTCCCTTGAGAATTTTACGCAAAGAACCATCGCTATTCCAGAGCTTAACGGTTTTATCTCCGCTTGCAGTGGCTAACATCTTGCCATTAGGGCTAAAACTGACGCCATAAACTTCTGCTTCATGCTTGAGTGCAGATTTAAACATTCCATCTTTCCAAATCTTGGCGGTTTTATCCTCACTGGCAGTTGCGAACATACTATTATCTTTGGGGTTAAAAGCAACGCTCCGAATTGCTTTATTGTGTCCTTGAATGGGCAGAGAATTAATATTAACCTGCCAAACTTTTATACTTTTGTCTGTACTACCAGAAGCCAGGAATTTGCCTTTTGGGCTAAAACTAATACTAGTGAATCTACCACCAGGGCCATTGAGAGTAGTACGCAAAGTACCATCTAGATTCCAAAGCTTAATAGTTCCATCCCAACTAGCTGTACCTATTGTATTGCCGTCTTGACTAAAACTCACATCAAAAACTCGATCGGTATGCCCTTGAAGAGTAGTACGCAAAGTAGCATCTAGATTCCAAAGTTTAACCGTTTTATCAAAACTGGCTGTAGCAATAGTCTTACCATCTGGACTGAAGCTAACGCTATTAACCTTGTCTGTATGACCTTTAAAACGTTGAATGATACTACCATTTAATCTCAAAAGTTTGGCATCATCATCTGTTGCGATCGCAATCATTTGAGCATTGGGGCTAAAACTTACACTATTGACCGCACCTTTTTGGATCTTTGTTGATTTGTAGTTACTCATATCCCAGAGTGTAACCCCCTCAGCACTAGCAGTCACAAGAGTTTGGCAATTTGGACTCCAGCTTATTCCCAAAACTGCACTATTATGCTTCAACGTTTTAAGTTGAGACACACCATCTAAACCCCAAATTTTGACAGTTTTATCGGCACTCGCTGTAGCCAGCATCCGACCCTGAGGACAAAAACTGACATCAAAAACCTTACCATCGTGTTGCATGGCTGCTCCAACCATACTGCCATCTAGATGCCAAAGTCTGACCGTTTTATCTAAACTGGCACTGGCAATGAGAGTTCCATCAGGACTGAAGCTCACCCCATAAACCCAATCTGTATGTCCTTCTAAGCGGTTGTATTCTTGTATTTCATTAACTGCTTGTTGCAACGTATTGACAATTTGTTGATATATTGTATAGTCTCTCCAAATCGCTCGCTGAAGTTTTTTGCCTGCTCTCAAAGCGTATATTAAAGCCTCAAATTTTTGGTTCGCTATTGATAGCTTTTCAGAAGAAACATTTAAGGCGCTAATTTCATTTTTTTCTGCTTTTTGTCTTTGATTTTCTGTTAACAACCATGCAACTGCAAATGTTACAGCAAAAACACTAGTTATTGCCAAACTAACAACTACAAATACTTTTTTGCGTTGTCTAGTTAGGCGTTGTTGCTCTTTATTTTCCCGGTCTTGCAGTGCTAAGCTAGCTTGAATATATTCCCGTTCTGCTATCAATTCATTTGGACGTTTTTGGAACCATTCTTCTGCATCAGCTAAACGTTTGGCTCGTAATAATTCACTATCATCTCGCCCACTACGATCCCATTGCCGCATTAGAGTCCGTAATCCCTCCTGCCAAGTACGGAATTCTCGGTCTTGTTCAATCCACTGGCGTAAACTTCCCCATTCTCGAATTAAGGCTTCGTGGACAATTTCCACGGTTTCTTTGCCTGTACTTTCATTACGTCCTGTAACTAGTAAACGTTCGGAAGCGAGGTGTGTGACTAAACTCCAGTTTTCTTCCCCCACTTCCACCGATGTGGCAACGCGACGTGTATCTTCAGTTCCTTCGCCTGCCCGCACCAACTGAAGGAAAATTCGCCGTGTCTGTTCCTTTTGCACTTGATTTAATTTGCCGTATACCTTTTGTGCGTAAACAGCTAAAGCCGCTTCGATGCCACCAATGTCATCGTAAGCTGCATGAGTCAGCTGAATGTCTCGCTGTTGCGCCCAGAGTTGATGTAGAGCAAATTCTAATAATGGTAAGTTGCCTGGTTCACAACTGATGGCTTCTAAAATTCGTTCCGTTAATCCTTCTTCAATCGTTACCCCCAAAAGGGCTGCTGGCTTTTCTACTGCTGCTTTTAGTTCTTCCCGGTTCATTGGGCCAAGTTTGAGGTCAGCATACTGTAAGGCATCAGCAAATGGGCGGTAAGAGAGTGCTTGTCCCACAAAGTCAGCTCTGAGGGTGATGACAAAAGTAAAATCCTGAGAATTATTGGTTGCTTTTAGTAATCTATCTAAGAAAAGCTGACGTTCTTGTGGTTCTTGAACTGAGGTGTAAAGTTCTTCAAACTGGTCTGCAATCAGCAACAGGCGAGTGCCTTTTTCCCTAACAATCTGGTCTACTATATTCCGCAAGGCATCATTTTCCTGTTGTAAATAGTCTGCCATTTTTTGGATTTCTCGTAGGCGATCGCTTTGACTCATTTGGGGCGAGGTGTGTAAAATCAGTGCAGCAGCTAGAGCATGGAGAGGTCGGTCGCCTGGTCGAAAAGACACAATCTGCCAGTTGCGATGGCGCAGGCGCTCAACCAGACCAGCAAATACCACTGAAGATTTACCACTGCCGGACGGGCCAATAACGGCAACCAGTGGCTTTTCCATACTTTCCACCAGGATATTTGTAAAAGCTTCCCGTCCAAAAAAGAACAGTGCATCTGACTCGCAAAAGGCTAACAAGCCACGATACGGACAAAGATTAGTGGGACGCCGACCTAACTCTTGCCAAGTCATCGGCGCAGTCGCAGGATTTTGAAAAATTACTGGTAACCAACTAGCACAGGGAAATTCATTCTCTATACCTTGCAGCTTTTCTCTTGCTTCTCGTTCTGCTAAATACAAAGATTTACCACTAGCAAATGTTGGCAGAAAATAAGTTAAAAACTGTTGTGCTACGGCATCCAGCACTGGTTCCCGCATTACAATAACTTGGGGAATCTGCAACTGTTGTAGCTCAAACATTAATCCCATGCCATCACAGGAGTTGAATATTGCTAGCTGCAATCCATTGTCAACGGCATTTTTCAGAGCATATTTGAGTTCTTCAATAGTTAAGCTCTCTGTCTGATTGATATAAATGTGGCCTTTATCATCCTCGGTCTTGCTATGACCTGCGAAAAATAGGATGTCCCATGGTTGCTTCCATAGATATTCGTTGATGTCTTTACGTTGCGGCTCTACTAGAAAAGTAGTTTCGGACTCTGGTAAATTTTTTAGCACCTGTTGGTCAGTTTGAATATTTATCCCAGATCTATTACCTAGAATCGCTAAAATTTTTACCTTAGTTTTTAATGTGGGTGTTTTTGCTTTGATTGTTGGTTGTGAATCTGGCGCACTTAAACCCACTTCCACAAAAGAGTTATTATCAACCAAATCCCATAGATGCCAAGGAAGTTTCAACAGCGTTTTATTCAAAGTGCGAATCAGCAACTGCACTTCGTCATCCGGGGTAAATTGTAGGAGGCATTGGTCGCGGATAGGGCGAAAGGAGTTTGATAGTAGCCATTGATTGAGATGCTCACGCAACTCACTATCTGATTTTTTGCAATTTGAGATCCACTCAGCAATGGAAGTGTCGTAAGTAATTTTACCTGCTTTCATGCGGGTAGAGTTTTGCAAACTTCGATATGTAGACCGCCACTGGTCAATTGCTGTTGCTAGTTTTGGGTTTAAAGGCAGATAGCCAGTAATTTCCGTACTGGGGCGATTATCCTCTTCCTCTACCCTCAGCGTCACCCGTACACCTTTTTCTAGGTCGCCATCTAGCTTTAGGACAAGTAGCTTCCTCATTTCCAGCACCCAATAAAATTGTTGCTTTTTTATCAAAAAGAAAATAGCATTAATGCCGCAGACCTTAAATGTAATTCTTTGAAAATTGCTACTCTCTATTCTTTATTCAGTGCTGAATGGGAATTTTATGCTGAAGTTCCTCTTTGACAAAAAAGTGTACCCCATCTGGTAGGAGTTGCTTGTTTTTTGTTGGGGTTTAAATTCGGATCACAAAAGCGTATTTCCGACTTCTAACTTTGGACTTATTTAATAGTATCTATGAGGATAAAAATGGCTGAAAATACGAATCAAGGGACAGCTTTAACACAACAATGGTTGACAGAAATTCAGGCACTCAAACAGCAGATGGTGGAACTTCAACACGATCGCGATGCTGCTTGGGAAAGTGCCCAAAAATGGCGTCAGCTTTATAACACAGAAGCAGAACAACGACGCACAGATGCCCAATTATCGCAACAGGCGATCGCATCTCTCAAGGCAGATTTGCATAAACTCCAAGGTATTGAGACAAGGACGCTACCTGCTACACCAGTCACAGCGATCCAAGAAGAAATAGCCCAATTACAATCTGTCGAGGAATTGCAAACTAAACTGATGGCTGCAATCAAAGAACGCGATCGCCTTTTGCAAGCTTTGAAGACTGAACAGGAAAACCACACTCAAACTCGTAAAAGTCTTACTACCGCTTTGGGCGATGCGATCGATAGCTTAACACGCGAGCGAGCAGAGGCCAGGGGGCAAGGGGCAGGGGGACAGGGGTAGGTTTTTTAAATTTCGCGTTTTGCTGGACGCGGGGAAATATTTCGGAATGTAAAAAACCTGCCCTTTCGAGGGGCAGGAAAGCAGAGGTGATTAACGAAGGCAGGAGGCCGTTTTTGTAACGAGGATTTATACAGCATTCCAAAAACTTTTCGCCTTAAAAGGCTGTCTTCTCTTCGAGACGCTCCGCGAACGTAGCGGGACGAAGTACGGTTTTAGACCCGATTGTTTCGATAATTAAGTTTGATTTGTGATTGTATGCATAATTAAATCTTTTAATACAGATGTACCCACTGAAGCTGCTAACCCAAAAAACCAAGTTTGAAACGAATTAGCTGACTTATATGCATTTTTATTAGTGGCGTTGCTATCTGGTGTATTTGGTACAACTAAAAACGATAGACCGCCTCCAATTAGCATAGTTATAGCTATTGGAATACTAGATATTAACCACGTTAATAAACTTGCTCCGGGAACAATATAGATATTAACAATACTTCCTAACCAGATTAGAATTGCGATAGCCCTCAAATGTCGAAATCGATTTACTTTAGCAGCACAACCACTAATCAAAAAAGCTAAAGTGAGAATAACGAAATTAAACAGAGCAATTGTCGGCAACATTTCTTCAAAAGAGAGGTTAGGCATTGCAAATCCTAGCAAAACTCCCACAATAAAGCTAAATACATTTATCAGAACTACATCACGAATAATCGCCATCACTAAATCTCCGATTATCGAGTATAAAACTCATTACTAACTGGAACTACATAGCGCAGTTGGAATTTTACGGATGAGATTAATTGCAAAATGTCAGAGTTTTTAAATATCTAAAATTCTCCGAAAAAAGTTTAATCATATATATCCTGACTAGAGGGACTTTCGAGCGCATTAAAGATATTTTGTTGAGAACAAAGTTTGATTTCTCCGGAATATTGCAATGTTGATTGGTAGCTAAATTTGTCAGCCAATCAACAAAAACTGATGAGGTAATCTTATGAACCCTTTCTTTAATGGTGTAGTTCGTGGTCTTGCTGGTCAAGCTGGTCGAGTTGTTGCTGGTATAATTTTTACAGGTATTTTAGGAGCGTTTGGTATCGATAACGAGCAAGATTTTCAGGCAGATTCTGAGGTAGATACTCAAATAGATTCTCAAGATAATTCTGATTTTATAAATGAAGATACAGAGGTTTAAAATAATTAGTAACTAATAATTAGTAATTTGTAATTTTGTCTTTTGGTAGAAATTTACAAGGAATTTAAGACCAATAAATATTGGTTTTTAACCCAAGTCGGTGGGCTTTGTTTATATAGCCGCAGCTGTGCCCGCGCTAGTAATTAATTAGATTTTTCAAATATCCTCTGTGGGTTTGCAAGTAGAGACGTTGCATTGCAACGTCTCTACTTCTGTTGGAATAGTGAAAAATCGTAGCGTCTAGCCCCCAGGGTTAAAAAACATACAATTTTTCTTGTGGGGTGGACATCTTGTCCGCCCGAAGCCTTGGGCGGGCCAGACGCCCACCCCACAAAATTGGATAATTTATTTCTTAGTAATCCCTAAAACCACTAGGACTTAAGGAAAAATCTCTAAAAGCTAAAATCCCATTGCTTCGGCTACTGCTTTGAGTTCTGCTGGAATACCTTGTTTAAATTGGCTCTGATTATGTTTAATAGCTGTATCTGGGTCTTTTAAACCGTTGCCTGTGAGGACACAAACCACTGTCGCCCCTGTAGGAATTTGGTCTTTTACTTGTAATAAGCCAGCTACAGAAGCGGCGCTAGCAGGTTCGCAGAAGATACCTTCTGATCCTGCCAAAAGTCGATAAGCGTCCAAAATCTCGGCGTCGGTAACGGCGTGGAATTTTCCCTGACTGGCAGATTGGGCAGCGATCGCCAATTCCCAACTAGCAGGGTTACCAATACGAATTGCTGTGGCTATGGTTTCGGGATTTGCCACTGGCTGACCGTGTACTAAAGGTGCTGCGCCTGCGGCTTGGAATCCCATCATCTTCGGTAGGCGATCGCACTTTCCGGCTTGATGATATTGACAAAAACCCATCCAGTATGCTGTGATATTTCCCGCATTACCTACGGGAATACATAGCCAGTCTGGGGCATCACCCAGCACATCGACGATTTCAAAGGCTGCTGTTTTTTGTCCTTCTAGGCGGTAAGGATTGACCGAATTTACCAAAGTGATGGGATAGTTTTCGGCCATCTCGCGGACAATTTCTAAAGCTTGGTCAAAATTACCTTTAATTGCCAATACTTGTGCCCCGTAAACTAAAGCTTGGGCTAACTTCCCTAATGCCACATAGCCGTCGGGAATCAGCACAAAAGCACTCATCCCTCCACGCTTAGCATAAGCGGCGGCGGCAGCTGAGGTATTGCCGGTGCTGGCACAAATGACTGCTTTTGCGCCTGCTTCCTTGGCTTTGGTAATTGCCATAGTCATCCCTCGGTCTTTGAAGCTGCCGGTAGGATTGAGACCATCGTATTTGACAAATACACGTACTTGTCTGCCAATGCGTTCTGCGATCGCCGGCACTGGTATTAGGGGCGTGTTCCCCTCTAGCAGAGTCACAACTGGCGTTGTTTCGCTAACAGGCAAGTATTCGCGATAGGCTTCTATCAGTCCGGGCCAAGGTTGGCGATAAGATTTAGCAGCAGACAGGCTCAAAGTCACGGGATTTAAAGTTTTTTATTAGGGGTTAGGGGCTGGGGACTAAGGACTAGGGATTAGGTACTAGGAATTGGTTATTCCCCAAGTTTCCAATCCCCAATACCCAGCCCTAAATTCCAAGAGAATATTATTCAGAATATTATTTTTTGTACTGCAAAGCGTCTTACTTGCGATTTTTATTTCATTGAGAATGTCAGTCTATCATAACGAGTGAGCAGTTAGTCATTAGTCATTAGTCATTCTCCTCATTCCCCAGTCCCCAGTCCCCAGTCCCCAATCCCCAATCCCCAGTCCCCAGTCCCCAGTCCCCAATCCCACCAATCTGGAACAGAGCCATTACGATCGCCGTCCCTTATGGGAGAACCCGAAACCTATTAAACTAAATGATGAAAAATACACAATAATTTAACAAACCTTAAAATAGGCTTATTATAATATTTCTAATGGTGTGAGTTTAATTTGCGGATTTAATTAAAGATGCCTACTTGTTTATCCAGTGTTTCCGATCGCGAGTCCCAAGCCAGTTTGGTTACCAAGTTAACCAAGTCTTACTACCAAGACGATCAACAAGCTAAATTTATGCATTTACAAGCAGAGGTAGACTCCCTGTTGCAGCAGTTGGAAAGCCTCAAGCACCAACGTTTAGCTGCAACTAGCCAAAAAGAATAACTCAGTTTTTTAAATAGCGATGTCTACGATGGTCACTGAGCTTGTCGAAGTGCGGGCTACGCCAACGCCATCACCTTTTAAGATTAAATTTTGGTAAGTGCGTGTTATTCAAAGCGCTGATTCTTCTGTGACCAGCGCTTGAGACTATATTTGTCGGCGTTTTCTACTAGTAAAGCTAAAGATTGCACGCCTGAAAGCTTAGCGATGGCAGATAATTTTTGAAAGGAATTTTCTTGAAAATCTGTATAAATAACTTCATCGGTGTCAGACAAGATGATGGTACGGTCAGGCGATTGATTTGTGTTTTCCTCGCCAGTTCCAGGTTTATTCAAGGATGCGATCGTTGCTGCTGAAATCGTGAGTATTATTTCCGGCTGAGCATTATTTGTTAAATCAATCACTTGAACAGGCCAATCACCTAACTTTTCTTGCATCTGTTCAAAGCTAGGAATAGCACCAGGCGGAACTTCGCCAGACTTTTGTAAAGATTTCCACACACTCGATAGTATTACCTTGACTGCTGACGAATTTTGTGCATAAAGTTCTCTGAGAGTAATCGGAAATGGTTGCACCCATTCCAGTGCTGCATTGCTCAGGGCTAAGGGTTTCGGTTGAAGAAAATTGTTTTGATTCTCCGGAATTTTTGGTGCAGCAACTAGTAAGCGCAAAACTTTATTTCGTAGTTGCACCGCTTTGATAGTAGCGATGGTAATTTGCTGTTCTCCGTTTGGTAGCCAGACCACTATCTGCATTTGGGAGTCAGAATTAATTCCCAAGGTTTCCCAGAAAAATTTTGCTCTTGAAGCTTTGGGTGGGTTCAAATTCTCAAAAGGAAAATTTAGCCAGCGTTTTCCATCCGAAAATGAACTCACCTGCACCTGATACCAAACTTGGTTATCTGTAAGTTTCAAGTCTGCTGTGGAATTTGGTTGTAGCCAATCACTGCTAGTAACTTGAGTGATTGGTTGTACTGTACCAACAATTTGACTGGGGTGGGATATTTCCAACTTTGTAGCCTCACCATTGAGTTTTGCTAACAGACCTTGAATATAAGCAAGACGATCTTTAGTAATTTGTGGTTGTGTCCCCAACCAAGAATTAGCAGCTTCTTGCCCCCGTTGGACTGCTAATATCAAGGCGAACCAAGCTTGCACTTCTTGTCTATTTGGGTTCACCCGCAATGCTGCTGCTGTGCGATTCCACAAGCGTTTTTCATCGCCTTTGAGTAGAGTAGCAATCTCTTCGACATTATGTGCCGACTCTTCAAACACCTGTAAAGCTTTTTCCCAGCGTCCATCAATTAAATCTGCCAACACTTGTTCGCTAGGACTTGCCCAACTTTTCTGGGCTTGGGATTTAGTCACTTGGGAGTGCAAGCGAATTAAATCCATTTGGGCTTGTGCTGTCTCTGGTAATCCTTTACGCTGTTTTTTGATAAATTTTAACCATTCAAAAGCTGGTGTCCAGAGTCCGCTACGGGCTATTGACAAAGCATTTTGGTACGCAGAATCCTTGAGGACTGCTGATTTGAGGTTAATTGCCTCCAATTGAATTGGTTTGAGGAATAACTTCAGAGGCTTGACTTGGTAAACCTCCAAGTGCGGTTCTAAACCTAGAGTTTGATCGATAACTAACTCTTTTGTCGCATCACCAGTCACCTGCTGCCATTTGGGCAATTGCCCGTTGGGACTCGTCCAAGACAACATTAGTTGTAAATTGCTGCGTTCTGGATTGTAGTATATGATGTGACCGTAAGCCAACCCACCAGTTCCCTGTTGGCGTTCACCCCGCAAATTAAACCAAACCCCTGGTGATGGTGTTTGGCCTTCAAAGCGTTGTACTTTAGTTAAAGGTAGGGGAACACTGATATCCTGCGATTCTAATGTTGTATCAGCCAAGGAAGAAATCACAAAAGATTCTTCTGGTCCAGTTATTGGTAATTGAGTTTCTAAGTAGTAATAATTTTCCGACTCAGACTTAAACTCTAACTCTTGTGAGCGTTGATAAACCCTGATTTCAACGAGTTTTTGACAATCAAATTCACAATTAGCACGCTGCTGAAAAACTGGCATAAAAAAGGAGTTTTTCATACCTTGATACAAAGGTAGAATTTCCCCGACTATGAGGTTTTTTTTACTTAAATCGAGTTCAATCTGTTTAAAGGTTTGGGGACGCTCATGTTTACCCAGAGGAATTTGTGCCCATGTAGGTAAAATTTTATTCAGCCAGCTTATTTGATCTGGATTGAAGATGAAGAGAACACTAATCCAGGCAAAAGTAATAATTAGACTAGCACTACTCAACAGAATTGCGATCGCTAGCGTTGATGACAACCAACTTCCCCGTTTTGGTTTTTCAAGCGTTTTTTTTACTACGCGTTTCCTCGCACCAGCAGGAGGTTGATTTAGTTTAGAAGTTTTTGGCGTCAACTTGCGCGAGCGTTTTGCCATCGGTGGGTAGTGGGGATTGGGGACTGGGTAGTGGGGATTGGGGATTGGGGATTGGGTATTAACTATTGTTTATTAGTTATTGGGAAGACATTTTCCCAGTCCCCAGTTCCCATTCCCCAGTCCCTATTCCCTAATAGTTATACTCGCCCTTTGTGAAGTTGCCCAGAAGGATTATGTCTAATTTTCTACAAAATACGTAAATTTACTCATGTGAGGGTCAAAGGATCGCGAATACACTCTTCACTTAAGTATGTGAGCAGAGTATAAAAAATTGAAAGGTAGACTTATTAGCCGCAGCAATAGCAAAATCTGGATGCTCGCATGGTTACTCGTTGCGGGAGTCAACACAGTTGTAGAAAAAGCGATCGCTATTCCCACGGAGACAGAAACTACTCAGAATTCACCAGTTAAAGGCGACATTATCCCCTCATCCCCCTCCCCAGTAGATCCGATGGCACAAGTGACATCGGTTTCTCAACTCAAGGATGTACAACCGAGTGATTGGGCTTTTGGTGCATTGCAGTCTTTGGTGGAACGCTATGGTTGCATAGCAGGTTATCCAGATAGCAACTATCGCGGTAATCGCGCCTTAACTAGGTACGAATTCGCTGCTGGCGTGAATGCTTGTTTAGATAGAATCAATGAGTTAATTGCTACGGCAACGAACGATTTACTGAAGCCCCAAGATTTAACAATATTACAAAGATTACAGGAAGAATTTGCGGCTGAATTAGGAACTTTACGAGGTCGTGTTGATAGTTTAGAAGTCAGAACTGCTGAAATTGCAGCCAACCAATTCTCAACAACAACTAAACTCAGTGGATTATTAATAGTTGGACTTCAAGGACGGACTAACAATCGTGGCGATGTTAATCCTAGAGATGGACAAAAAGATACAGATGATGGTGGAACAAATATTAATGTTATTTCCTTGGCGCAGTTATATTTAACTAGCCAAATCACTCCTCGTAGTTATTTGTTCACAGGTTTGTTAGCTGGTCGGGGTGGTACTACACCGAGATTTACTAATAGCGTTTCTCGGAATGATGTTTTACTTGGCTACGAATTTCCTACAGATAGTTTGATTGTCAGTGACCTCAATCTTCATTGGTTGGTAACAGATAAATTAGCAGTGATGGTAGGAACAGAAGGCGTAAGTATGCCAGCTGCTTTTAGAGGCCCAAATCGGGTAGAAAGTGCTGCAACAGGACCACTGTCTTATTTTGCCCAAAGAAACCCAATTTTAAATACGGGATATGGTCACGGTGGTATTGCTATTGATTGGCAATTTGCTAAACGCGCTAGTTTGCAGGCAATTTATACTAGTTATCAACCAGGAAATCCCGGTCAAGGTAGCGGTTTATTTGATGGAAACACTACTACAGGCGTACAATTGTTGCTGACACCAACTGATACTATAGATTTAAGTTTGTATTACGTTAATAATTACTCTTCGGATGGTTGTTTACTAACCTTTGTTGGCGATGAATGCTTAACTGCGGTTAATAGCACTACCGGAAGATCGGCACCGCTACAAACTAATGCTGTAGGTGCGACTGTAACTTGGCAAATTTCTAAGAGTATTAGTGCAGGTGCATGGGGTGGTTATACTAAATCTTATATTCCAGGGCAACCGGGAAATGTTGAAACAACAAATTATATGGTGTTTTTGAATTTCCCTGATTTATTTGCCAAGGGTAATTTGGGCGGAATTTATGTCGGACAACCTCCGAAAATTACTAGTAGTAATTTACCTGTAGGAAATAATGTCCCCGATTTTATCAATAGTGGTTTGGGACGTGCTGGAGGACAACCAGGGACGACGACTCAAATTGAAGCATTTTATCGTTTTCAGCTAAATGATAACATTAGCATTACACCAGGCATTATTCATATTTTGCAACCGGGCCATACACCAGATAGTGACTCAGTTACCATAGGCATTCTGCGGAGTACTTTTACTTTTTAATGTAAGAGTCGAGAATCCAAAATTATGCTATAGGACTAGTATTTGATTTTTGAAATTACTCGTAGAAGCAGGGAACAGGCAATAGGCAATAGGCAATAGTGAAGAAGGGGATTAGAAGTCTACGGATTTTTTCAGAAATGAAACCGGATTCCTATATATCTTTTCCAATGACTGATGCCCCATACTTTGGCTTCTCTACGAGACGCTAGGCAAACTTGTGCTGAGCGGCTTGTCTTGAGCGTTCGCGCAGCCTCTCGTAGAGAAGGAAGTCGAAGTACGCTCATTACAAACAAGTGCTCCATGCCCTATTTTCAAGAGATATAAAAAAGGTTTGGTGGTGAACCAAACCTTAATATAAATCCAGTGCATAACAACATCCCGAATTAATTTACTCATGATTATATTCATTGGGCATCTTCCTATAGGAAGTATTCAAATATCCTCAAACCTGATAATACACTTCTCTAGTATCACTGAATACTTGAAACAGAAAATTGTTCTGTCATAGCAGAAAGCATATGACAGAACAATTTAGATGCTAATAAAATTTTCTAAAAGCCTTTTATGATATATAAAACACTTTGATAGCTCTCTAAATCATCCTTAAGAAGGGAGACTTTGAGAGTCATAGTCTTCTCTTTTTAATGGGGGTTAGAGGGGATCTCTATAGAACCTAATACTTTACCAATATCTTCTCAAGAGTGCTAGTGACAATTAGCAGCCAAAATAAAAGACAGGATGATATTCATCCCGCCTAAATAGCTTGAAAGTGGTAGCAAACATTGGAGTCTAGAAAAAATAACACAAATAAAATTTAATAGGTTGAAAAGCTAGCAAATATCATCAACTCAAAGAATGGTAACTTACTACATTCTTTGTGATTAAATTATTGCTATTCAAATTATCATACCATAAATCACTTTTAATGTAATGCCAAAATGCCAAAAATTAGGAATAAAAAGCACGGATTTTAGACCGTGCTTTGTATAATAAGTAAAAACATCTTGGTAATTTCTGCAATATATCAAAATACCAGAATGTCAAACTGCCAAATTGCCAAATGTCTATCAATCATGGACGAGTATTAATTTCTATATATTTGTAAATTTTCAGATGTTATAAAATTTACTATAAATAAAAATTAGTAGCTACTTAAAAAGTCTATAGTAAGTAATCCCCTTTGATTATTGAATTTATTTTCTTAACCTAGAGAGTGGGTAGAGACGCGATTAATCGCGTCTCTACGGGAGTACGAAATAGGGAATCAGCTTTTTTGAAGTGTAGGTCGTTTTTTCACAAATAAAGTAGAAGTCCTATAGTTATGAATTGCTAAGAATAAAATATAGTTTTATGTTGTCGTTAATCAAGCTCTAGGGCAGATAAAATATTTTTGATTGTGTTCATTTTGAATAGTATTCAAAACTGGCGATCGCCCCCGTTAAAGCTCAAGCCTTTGAAAACTGCGTAGCTTCCCGCTTTCTTACGAAACCTTCTAGCTTGAAAAATAGCTTAGGGCGGAGGTAGGCAGCAAGATATGTTGCTG
>NZ_CAWUDO010000039.1:0-74213 GCF_963920935.1 Nostoc sp. CCY 9925
CATTGCTGGCACTGATAATAAACTTGCCATCAGCGCTAAAGGCGACAGAATTAACTTCTTTTTCATGCCCGCGCCAAGGTTGACCAATGGGGTTGCCGTCAATATCCCACAAGCGGACTGTAGAATCATTGCTGGCACTGATAATAAACTTGCCATCAGCGCTAAAGGCGACAGAATTAACCCAATTCTCATATTTGCGCTGCGATCGCCCGATGACCCGATCTTGTAATATTTGATGTAGCTCCCACAAACGCACAGTTTTATCGCCACCACTGACAATCAGTTTGCCATTGGGACTAAAGGCTAGGGAATTAACTTGTCCTTGATGTCCTCGCAAAGGTTGAGTGATGGAGTTGCCGTCAATATCCCACAAGCGTATTGTGCGATCGCAGCTACCACTAACAATAAACTTACCATCAGGGCTAAATGCTACAGAATTTACATGTCCTTCATGCCCGCGCCAAGGTTGACCGATGGGATTACCTTGTATGTCCCACAACCGCACTGTAGAATCACTACTGCCACTGACAATAAACTTGCGATCGGGGCTAAAGGCGACGCAAATAATTTTTGCCTCATGTTCGTGCCACGCTTGAGTAATGAGATTACCTTGTAAATCCCACAAACACACTGTCCCGTCAAAACCAACAGTGATAATGCGATCACTATGCAAGTGCGGCGGGGGCAGAAAAATCTCCGATTTTTCTGCTGTTGGCGAAGCCAACGCTACAACAGCACTGCTGTTGTAGCCATCCCCGCTCGCACCATCGCAATTTGGACTAAAGGTGACGGAAATAACTCCTTCCTTATGTCCGCGCCAGGGTTGAGTAATAAGATTAGCTTGTAAATCCCATAAACACACCGTTCCGTCAAAATCAACACTGATAATGCGATCGCCATTTGAGCTAAAGACGACAGAAATAATTCCTTCCTCATGTCCCTGCCACGGTTGAGTAATAAGATTAGCTTGTAGATCCCATAAACACAAAATTCCGTCAATACTGCCACTAGCAATAAACTTGCCATCAGGACTGAAGGCTACACAATTTACCTCTTGCTCGTGTCCACACAAAAATTGAGCAGTAGGATTGCCTATGATATTCCACAAGCACACCGTAGAATCACTACTGCCACTGGCAATAAAATTGCCATCAGGACTAAAGGCTACACAATTCACCTCTTGCTCATGTCCGCGCAAGCTATTTGCCTCTGTGGGTGTGTTCATTGCTTCCTTTAAGCTTCCCACAACAGAAGCTAGAAGCTGGTTTGGGTATTTCTCTAAATTCTCACCCATTGTTTGAATTGCCAGCACCAAACCCTCTAGCGGTTGGACAGGAAGTAAATTCAAAACCCTGGCGGATTGCTCGCGCAGTTTTAATTCAGTCAGTGCAAGGTTTAATTTTTGAATCTCTTGTTCCTTTTCTGCCAAATAGGAATCGTGCCATCCAACACTAGTATTAATAAATTGATTAGCTTGTTCGCTTAAATAACCAAACGTTTGCTCTTTTAGTTCTTTATAAGTTTTTATCTTCAGAACCCGGCTGGTAATATTTTCCCTTTCCCACAGTACATTCAGGGTGTATTCCAGAAGTGGTAAAGAATCATCTTGTTGGTGAAAATCATGAATAATTTGCTCAACTAATCCTTGTTCAAAGGTAACGCCATTTCTAGCAGCAGGTTCAGCGATCGCTAACTTTAATTCGCGATCGCTCATTCTAGTGAGTATACAACTATAGTGATTATAGATACTCGCAAGTTGGGGATACTCACTAAATCTCTCTACAAAATTAGATTGCATTGTTAAAACAATTTTGACAGAGCTATCCTGCTGCTGAAGCAGTTGAAAGAGACTAGCAAGAAATTTGTCCCGTTCTGGCTTTTTAATTTTCGTAAACAGTTCTTCAAATTGGTCAATAAAAATCAGAAGGCACTCAGAATATTCTTTGAGTAATGTGACAACTTTAATTAGAGTATTTTCTCTCGGCTTGAGAGCGATATCTGCTATTTTTGATTGTTTCCCATAGGCAAGGAACAGACTCTTATACAGAGATTTAAAAGGATTTTCATCTGGCTGAAAAGTTAGATTAGTTAATAAAATTTTATTAGCTTCTAAGTAAGGAATTAAACCTGCACGAATTAATGATGATTTGCCACTGCCTGATGCTCCTAAAAGCAAGATTACATTATCTTTTTTTAAGTGATCGCACAGATTAGCAATCCACTTCTCTCGACCAAAAAAATTGTCTTTATCTTTGATTCCAAAATTTTTTAGTCCTATGTAAGGAGAGTCTGTTTTGAGTGGAAAAAGATGAATATCCTCAGACTTACTATCAGAAAAAAAGTTATATTCAGGAATACTTGGGACATTACACCCAATATTTATATCGCCTTTATAACTGTTAACCATCTATATCTCCTTACCTTTGTACACCACTGGCTAAATCTTTCCCTTAGTTATAGTCCCTCGGCTAATCGTTGTAAGTACCTCAACAAAAATAATTACCGAAGAAAGGCAGAAGGCAGAAGGCAGGAGGCAGGAGGCAGAAGGAAGAAAATACAATTCTTGCTCTCTGCCAAAAGGGTCTAATCTTAAAGATTCTCTTATGAAGTTTTCCCTGTCCCCGCGGTATATAGAAGTTTTCTAAATCCCATCTGGGAAAAATTAAGGTTTTAAATACCTTTATTCAGAGAAATTACTTAAATAATTTTCAAAAATATGTAGTAACTTTATCCTAAAACGCCATAAATGGCAAACGGGATGGAACTTTTTGATAACCTACACCTTGCTATGTTTAGCGGCAAAGGTGGAGTCGGAAAAACGACAATCTCCTGCACCTTTGCATATCGTTGGGCGCAGAAATTTAGCAATGAGCAAATTCTTTTAATCTCAACCGATCCAGCTCACTCTCTTGGAGATGTCTTACAAGTTAGCGTTGATGACATTCCTCGTCCCATAGCGGAATTACCCAATCTACTAGTAAGGGCGTTGGATGCAAAGCTTCTGCTACAAGACTTTAAAGAACGTTATGGTCAGGTATTAGAACTGCTAGTGGAACGGGGTAGTTTTGTTGAAGGAGAAGACTTGTCTCCAGTTTGGGATTTAAATTGGCCTGGACTGGACGAATTGATGGGTTTGTTAGAGATCCAACGCCTTTTCAACGAACAGCAGGTAGATCGAGTAGTAGTGGATATGGCTCCTAGCGGTCATACTCTCAACTTGTTTGGATTGATGGATTTTTTAGACACTTTCCTCCACTCTCTGGAATTGTTTCAAGAAAAGCATCGGTATATTAGCAAGACCTTTGCTGGGAGTTACACACCCGATCGCGCTGACAACTTTTTGCAAACCCTGAAAGCTGAACTGTCGCAAGGTCGTCGTCTGCTTCAAGATCCTAAGCATACTGCTTGTTTGTTAGTTGCGATCGCCGAACCAATGAGTTGGTTGGAGTCCAAACGATTTCTAGAAGCCTTACAAACCATGCAGATGCCTTGCGGAGGGTTGTTTGTCAACCAAGTTCTTGCCAGTGCGACTGACCGCGATCGTTACCAAGAACAACAACCACTGATCGGTCAGTATACGGCTCTCGCTCACGAAAAGCCGATTTTTATCGTGCCACAGCAAGATAAGGAGCCTTTAGGAATTGTAGCCCTCAGCCATCTGATCGACCAAATCCATATTCCTCAGCTTGAACCGCTACCTCCTATCGATCTACTCCCAGTTCAATGGCCTGAAACAATTCCTCCTAGCTTTGGAGATTTTCTCACCCAAGGTCGTCGCCTGTTACTAATTGGCGGTAAAGGTGGAGTAGGCAAGACCACAGTAGCAGCTGCGATTGGTTGGGCTATGGCTCAACAACATCCCGATCGCAAAATTCGCATGGTTTCCATCGATCCAGCCCACTCCTTGGGTGATGCCTTTGGTCTGAGTTTTGGACACGAACCATATCAAATAACTCCCAATCTTCGAGGTCAGGAAGTAGATAGCGATCGCATTGTCGATCAATTCAGAGCCGATTACCTGTGGGAACTGGCCGAAATGATGAGTGGCGAAACCCAAACAAGCGAAACTATTGAAATGGCATACGCTCCTGTTGCTTGGCGCAAAATTGTCGGTCAAGCTTTACCAGGGATTGATGAAATGCTTTCTCTGTTAACAGTAATGGAATTGCTAGAGCAACAAGAAGAAGACTTGATTATTTTAGACACTGCTCCTACAGGTCATCTTCTGCGTTTTCTAGAAATGCCAACAGCACTAGCAGACTGGCTAGCTTGGATTTTCAAACTCTGGATCAAGTATCAAAATGTCCTTGGTCGTACAGAGTTCATGGGGCGTTTACGAACTTTGCGACAGCGCGTAGTCAAAGCCCAAAAAGTGCTAAAAGACCTACAGCAAGCAGAGTTCATTGGGGTTACACTTAACCAGGCTAGCGTACTTGCCGAACAACAACGCCTGTTCAAATCTCTGCAAGAAATAGGTGTGAGTCAGAATTACCTTGTTCTCAACCGCTTTACTTCTACAGCAACCATTAATTGCGATTTTCCTGGTTTAACAATAGTTCGCTTACCAGTGCTTCCTCGCTCAGTTCAGCCTTTAGAACGCATCCAAGCAGCCGCAGCCTGTTTATTTTAAAGACTAATTAGACTAAATACTTTCATACCCAGAGAGAAATTTATTATGCATCGCACTCCAAATCGCGGACAAATTCAAGCCAAACTTAGCTCAATGCCTCCTCAACGTTCTCAAGCAAGAGTTTACTTAAATGCTTACAAAATGATGTTGGAAAAAGAGCGTTTAGAGCAGGAACTACAGAAACTCGAAGCACGCCGACATCAGATTCAGCAGCGTCTTGCTATTTTAAATAATCAAATCATTGCTGAAGAAGACATCACCCATCAGCAAGCAAATACTGACTTAGAGGACAATACACCAAAATTCAACACCATAACATTGGAATATTAAGTACTAAGATTTCAGCTTGCTTATTCTTCGCAACTTCCTTGCGCGGTCGAAGTTGGGAGGCTGGGGGAGAAAATTGCGATCGTGTTATTGGATATTGTGTTTTAAAGGTTAACTGAAATTGGGGTAAAAGCTTTTAGTGTAAAACATTTAGCCCGGATTAACGCTCAAGAGATCGCGCGTATGCCTCGTTTGCCTCTTGCAGTTCACGACATAATCGATTTATCAAGGTTTTTAGTAGCCAATATTTCGCACCTTGATTGCGCGGTAATGGCTAGGGGAGCAGAAAACCGAATGTTGAAAATAATACTTAGTAACTTGTGTATGGTTTCGGTGATGCTAAATTGGTTTTGTTTGTGAGCGAGCGCGGTATATCGCTTTGAATAAATGAGAGTGACCCTTACGCAATTCTCAAATGAACGTATTCTCAGAGGATGGATTTTGCTCCGCATAGAAGCTGGTCATCTTTGTACTCAAATTTGGACATCATCTACATTCAATCCTTATCAAGAACTGTACATCTGGCTGGGGCAAATTCGAGACTCCCAACTACCCGCTAAAATGATCATTGATGAGGAAGGTCATGGAGTAGAGCTTATAGCGGAGTCCTTGAGTAATGCAGTTGTGCAATTGAGAATTGAACCGTGGATGTGCGGTCATGACACTACAACACGCCTCAAGATTACTGCTGAACGTTGTGAATTGATCAAGGCTTTTCACGATGGAGTTAGCACATTTCTTCAAGATGAGTATCAACCATCACAATGGTCATATATTGATGATCTGAGTAATACAAATTGGGGAGCTTTGCTTGAGCCATCTAATATGAATGGTCAAAATTGGCGAACACGTTTAGCAATGTACTGGGGAGGACGTGGTAGGGCTAGTGAAACTGGACGTGAAACTGTATGGAACCAACTAACGGCCTTACAACAATGGCTAGTAATCATACATGATGTAATGCTATGGATTACGAATTTAACAGCTAACGGTCAAATCACAGAAGCCTACGCACTTGTCAGCTTATATAAAAATTTACCAATTGATATTGCTTTAGGTGAATTTGATGCAAGTTGGTATTCCAAGCGAAGAATTGAGTTAAACAAAAAATATGGACTGCGTGAAAACTTCATAGAAAGACGAACACCTTATAATCATAGTGCGTCAGCAAAAGCAAGATTAAAAACACTAAAGCTTGGTCAACTTGTAGATGGAACTATCCATAAAATTAACTCCTATGGTGTCTTCGTTAATATTGGTGGATATTACGCGCTACTACATATCGCTGCAATTTCTCAACAAACTGTTGACCATCCAGAGCAAGTTTTTCAAGTAGGTGAGTGGGTTAGAGCAATCATTATCAGCATTAATGTTGAAAAAGGGCGAGTCTCACTTTCAACTAGCGATTTAGAGCTTGAACCAGGTGATATGCTAAAAAACCCATTAGTTGTCTATGAAAAAGCAGAAGAAATGGCGGCTAGGTATTATCAAAACGTCGTATTAAAGTTGGAAAGGGAGTAGTGCTTGAAATCCCCGACCTCGCAATAGAGATACACAGCATTATCTGTCTATTACCTTTATCATTAGTACATTTACAGTGGACAAATTTTGTTGTTTCTTACCCATTGCTTACTTTTAGTACGATCGCCATCTTCTATAGATTACATAAAACGTAGACACCCGAAGGGTAGTAGAACCCAACAAATGATATTGAAAATACAGTAAGTTTATCAACACAATATCTACTTAAATAAAAGTAACATTACTCTGGAGTGAGGAAATGCGATCGCATCCATTACTAGCAATCATTTAACAAGCATTGGAGAATCGATATCTAAAATCTATATCTTGCTCATTAATCGCTAACCAATACGAAAAACCTGTATCAAGCATCGCCTCAACAGGTAATTCCAATCCCTCTAATGTTATTAAATTAATTTCAAAAAGTAGTGCATCCTCATCACCAAAAAAACCGGAAATCGTCATATCGTGCCGCAAGCCCCAGACTCATTAATCCGAAAAGTATAGTGTATTTTGCCTGGATGTTGTTCGCGACACCGTAATGAAACTACTTCTAAATCTTTATCAACAAAATATTCTCCACTATCCGGTTCAACTGCAACAAACCAGTTGTAGTGAGTTTCAATTAATTCTGATTTGACTCGCTCAAAAATAGGTTTACAACGTTGGTAAAAAGCCTCGCGTTCGGCTTCATGTCGTGCTTTTTGTTCTTCATTCCACTGAATTTCAGGGAATATTCGTCCCCTGCGTGCGGTACGAGTGGGTTTGGTTTCAGTCATGGCTGATTATATTCGGAATCGCAATACTTATATTTTCTCTCATCCACACATTACAGATTAAATTCGATGAAAAAAGCCTCGCGATCGGGGGTGTAGTTCCTCCTCTGCCTTACTCTTGTGTGCGATCGCGTTCCTGCTTTTCTGCTTCCAAAATCGCTAATAAAAGGGCTTCTTCCTGAATTTCAAACTCTTCTTCCGGAATTTCTCCCATATCAAAAGCAAGTTGCAGTGCAAGAAGCTGCTTGCTGAGATTTTCTTTATCATCAATTTCAGTACTTGCTTGTTCTAAAATTTTTTCCCCAAGCCACGTTACCCCCATTAATGGGCCGGTAATCGGTAATAGTAAAAAGCGCAGAACCATATCAGTTTAAACTCGTGTGGATTTATTAAACCTGTCCTCGCAAGACCGTAATCATGCTGATGACATAAATATTAAACATTACTAGTCTTATGTTGATGCCAAAATGTGTTGGATTTGAGTCCAGTTAAGGCTTATTGACATCCGTATTTTATATATCCGATGTACAAAAAATTACTTTTTTATAAATTTACTATTTAGGAGGTACTTAGAGCTTGACAACAGTATTAAATGCATCTCCTCAGCGATTTGTCAATACCCCTGCTATTCAACGCGTCGCTCAACGCGCTTTGCGCTATCTACAGTCGGGTTTTTCAGTACATTTACGTGGTGCGGCTGGAGTCGGAAAAACTACTCTGGCAATGCATCTAGCTGATTTGCTCAATCAGCCTATCATCCTCTTATTTGGAGATGATGAGTTTAAAACCTCAGACTTGATTGGTAATCAATTAGGTTATACCCGCAAAAAGGTTGTTGATAATTTCATCCACAGCGTTGTGAAAGTTGAGGATGAACTTCGACAACACTGGGTTGATGCACGATTAACCCTAGCTTGTAAAGAAGGATTTACGCTGGTTTACGACGAATTCAACCGATCGCACCCGGAGGTAAATAACGTTTTACTCTCCGTACTTGAGGAGAGGTTGTTGGTATTGCCAACAAATCAACAGCGAGCAGAGTATATCCAGGTTCATCCTAAGTTTCGGGCAATTTTAACATCAAATCCTCAAGAGTATTGTGGAGTCCATGCAACTCAGGATGCTTTGATGGATCGTGTTATTACCATTGATATGCCTCCACCTGATGAACTGACTCAGCAGGAAATCGTAGTTCATAAAACAGGCATAGATTCTGAGAAAGCAGAAAAAATCGTGCGCTTAGTGCGGATGTTTTGGAGTCGATCTGGCTCTGGGATGGGCGGTGGATTACGTTCCTGTCTGATGATTGCTAGAATCTGCCACGAACACGAAATTTCTATCAATTTCGGAGATTCTTACTTCCAAGATATTTGTGCCGATATCTTGCTTTCTCGCACAAATCAACCTCTGATGGAAGCAACTCGGCTACTGGAAGAGGTTTTGAGTGAATTGCATCATAGTACAAATACTCAATCTCAGCCGACAGAGATAATACCAGACAGCCAAAATCAGATTGTATTGGAACAACGAGTACCTTACGAGCATGAAGTCTACAACTACCTGTACAAGTCTCCTGGAAGGCGTTTCTCTGATTTGGCAACAGAATTAGGGATCGATCGCAGTCAAATTGTGGCTGCATTCAAGTCTCTCAGAGAGCAAGGAGTATTATTGCAAATGCAAGGCACTGAACTGCCGAACATCTCACAGACAGTTGCTTTTGATTCTGTCCATTTAATAAATAAATGAGTACTAATACTAATCGGGGAGCTATCACCACATCAACTCAAGGTTCTACCTTGGCAGATATTCTAGAACGGGTTCTAGATAAAGGCATTGTGATAGCAGGAGATATTTCTGTTTCTGTCGGCTCTACAGAACTGCTCAACATCCGAATTCGTTTGTTGATTTCTTCTGTTGATAAAGCTAAAGAGATTGGAATTAACTGGTGGGAGAGCGACCCCTATCTTAATAGTCAAGCTCGTTCCTTATTAACAACTAATCAACAACTTCAAGAGCGTGTTGCCAGTCTAGAAACAGAACTGCGATCGCTCAAAGCACTCAATCCTATTAATCATCAGAATGCAGGCGATTAGCAAATCAAAAGGTTCCGATTCAGGTTTAGCACCGTTATTACTGACGGTTGTTGAACTGATACGCCAACTCATGGAAGCTCAGGTAATTCGGCGAATGGATGCTGGCAACCTCAGCGACTCTGAGTTAGATCAAGCTGCCGAAAGCCTGCAAAAGCTTGAACAGCAAGTTGTTCAGCTTTGCGAGATATTTGATATTGACCCAGCCGATCTAAATATTAACTTGGGTGAAATGGGAAATTTACTTCCCCAATCTGGAGGATACTACCCCGGCGAAACCTCTAGTCAACCCTCTATTTTAGAACTCCTCGATCGCCTATTAAATACGGGTGTTGTGGTTGAGGGTGACTTGGACTTAGGACTGGCTCAGTTAAGCTTAGTTCATGCCAAGTTAAGATTAGTACTCACTTCTAAACCCCTGTAACTTTTTTATCTATATTCTTCTTGGTAAGACATTCTTATGAGTTATGGCTTTTACATTTACGGAATTTTGACCTTGCCTGCTCCACAAAATTTAAATTTACAGGGCATAGATCAGCAACCTGTACAAATTAAAATTTTGGATGGTTTTGCAGTCATCTACTCCGAAGCACAGCAAGAGCGTTATTTAGCAAGCCGTCGTAACCTGCTAAGTCACGAGAAAGTCCTTGAGGACATCATGGAAGCAGGCCATCGCAATTTACTGCCCATGCAATTTGGACTTTTGATTTCAAGCTGGGAAACGGTTTCAGAGCAATTAATTCGTCCTCATCAAGAAGAATTGACGCAATTGCTTGCGAAGTTATCGGGTTGTCGAGAAGTTAGTGTCAAAGTTTTTTGGGATACTGAGGCAGAAATTCAGGGATTGTTAGCAGAACATCCAAATCTCAAAACTCAAAGGGATAAGCTAGTGGGTCAACCCTTGAGTATGGAGCAAGCTATCCAAATAGGGCAAGCCATCGAACAGGGAATGAACGATCGCAAGCAAGGCATCATCGATGTATTTCAAGGCACGCTCAACTCCATTGCTGTCGATATGGTGGAAAATACTCCCCAAATGGAGACAATGATTTACAATGCAGCCTACCTAATTCCTTGGGAAGCAGAATCGCAATTTAGCGAACACGTTGAAGCACTCGATCATCAATTTGAAGAGCGTTTGCGAATTCGCTACAACAATTTCACTGCCCCCTTTAACTTTGCTCGTCTTCGATTATTGATTTCCAACTGAATTAATTTCTTTCACTGTTGAACAGCAATAAAAATTGAAAATCAAAAATTATTGAAACTTTTAATTTTTTGGGAAATTAATTTTTTCTGCCTTTTATTTAAGTAAAATCAATGGACGATATATTTAAAGGATTTGAACAGCTATTAGAAATTGCCAAAGCTTTAGAAGAAAAAGTAGAGAAAGGGGAGTTAAAAACTTCTATTGAAATTCGGTCTCATCATCTCAGTAGTATTCCCCGGCAAGGCAATATTCCGAGAAAAACTAGTTCCAGCCGAGTTCGATCCAATTCTACCGATGCAGCTACACCAATGGATAATGCTGATGATGTCACCACCCCATCAGCTAACAAGAACTCAAAAGCTTCTTGGCAAGGTGTCGGCGGCTTGGCTGATGTTCTCAAGGAAATCAGAGAGTTAGTTGAAATTCCCCTTAAACGTCCAGATTTATTGGTGAAATTAGGGTTAGAGCCTCCGCGTGGGGTTTTGCTAGTTGGCCCGCCCGGTACGGGAAAAACTTTAACAGCCCGTGTTTTGGCAGAAGAGTTAGAGTTAAACTACATTGCCATCAATGGCCCAGAGGTGATGAGCAAGTATTACGGGGAAGCAGAAGCTCGTTTGCGAAGCATTTTTGAGAAAGCAACTCGTTCTGCTCCCTGTCTGATATTTATTGATGAAATTGACAGCCTTGCTCCAGATCGCAGTCAAGTGGAAGGTGAAGTTGAAAAAAGACTAGTGGCGCAGTTGCTTGGGTTAATGGATGGATTTGCCAAAACCGAGGGCGTACTTGTACTAGCGGCAACAAATCGTCCCGATCATCTCGATCCGGCCCTGCGTCGTCCGGGACGCTTCGATCGCGAAGTTCATTTTCGGGTTCCCGATCGCGATGGACGATTGGAAATTCTGACGATTTTGACAAGTGCCATGCCTTTGGATACTTCGGTTAATTTAGGAGCGATCGCTGATTTAGCCGTCGGTTTTGTCGGTGCCGATATCAAAGCTCTTTGTCAAAAAGCAGCCTACATTGCCCTGCGTCGTCAAGTCCCCTCGCTCAACAGTCCCATTCCTGAGAACATGACTGTCATACAGCAGGATTTTCTCGAAGCAATTAAGGAGATAAAACCCTCTGTTCTCAGGTCTGTAGCAGTTGAAGCACCGAGTGTCAGCTGGGATGATATTGGTGGTTTGGATGATGTGAAACAAAAACTTCAAGAATCTGTAGAAGGCGCACTCCTCTATCCCGAACTATACGAGCAAACCAAAGCCAAGCCTCCCCGGGGGATTTTGTTGTGGGGGCCGCCGGGAACGGGAAAAACACTACTTGCAAAAGCGATCGCTTCCCAGGCTAGAGCCAACTTTATTGCTGTGAATGGCCCGGAATTACTCAGCCGGTGGGTAGGAGCCGCAGAACAAGCAGTCAGAGAACTCTTTCGCAAAGCTCGGCAAGCAGCACCTTGCGTTGTGTTTGTAGATGAAATTGATACCCTAGCACCAGCACGGGGACGATTCAGTGGTGATTCTGGAGTTAGCGATCGCGTTGTCGGTCAACTGCTCACCGAATTGGATGGGTTGCATGAATGCCCGAAAGTACTGTTAGTAGGAGCAACCAATCGTCCAGAAACCCTCGATCCTGCCTTGCTCAGAGCTGGAAGATTGGACTTACAAATCAAAATCGATCTCCCAGATCGAGCCAGCCGATTAGCGATTTTACGAGTTCACAATCTAGATCGTCCCCTCGTGGATGTCGATTTAGAAACCTGGGCGACAGTTACCGAGGGTTGGAATGGGGCAGACTTGGCTTTGTTGAGCAATCAAGCTGCTTTAAGCGCAATTCGTCGATACCGCGCCCAGGGATTGAGCGACTCCAGCCTAATTCAGATTACAAATGATGATTTTCAAGCTACATACCAAATGCTTGCTAATCAGCGCCAATCTGAATAGTCTCTTATTTGAAACAACGCAGAAGTTCACAGAGGAAGCTACTTAACGCGATGTGCAACTTATCCTTAGAACCCCTCTCCAATCTTCTCCGCCACAGGGAGAGAAACTTTGATTCTTGCTCCCCTTCCCTTGTAGGGAAGGGGCTGGGGGTTAGGTTTGAGAGAAAGTTGCACACGGCGATACTTACCCTCCGGGAACATATTTGATGTAAAAAGAAGCGTTCCGGAAGACTTCCCAACTTCGATGAAACAGAGGAAATTACTATAGTTAACTTTATTTGTACAGACTTAATTACTTAATAAGTATCCCAAGTTTATGTCAATATACGCCTATGCTCTTCTAGTACCGATCGCATCAGAGCTTGTTCTACCTTTAGGGATGGAGAGGAATACTGAACTGGTTTACTCTTCTGGTTTAGCCGCGATCGTAGAGATGGAAATCTCACTGGAGGCAATACAAGCAACGGATGAGCGTTTACTTCAAGCTGTATTAATCCACGATCGCGTGATTCGAGAACTTTTTCAACAAACTCCCCTTCTCCCCCTACGCTTTGGAAACGGTTTTACCTCGCAAGAAACACTGCTGAATCATCTAGAAAAACACCAACAGCAATATCTAGAAACCCTAACTTACCTAGCAGACAAAGTTGAGTACACTTTAAAAGCTACACCCTGTAATTTGCTTGACGAGTCTGACACTAGTGATGCTAGGGGGAAAGCCTATTTATTAGCTAAAAAACAACGCTACCAAACACAGCAAGCATTTCAAGCACAACAATCCGAACAGTGGGAACTCCTGAACCAGTTAATTCTCAAAACGTATACAAACGTTATCTGTGAGACTCGACAGCCAGATGTGCGACAAATCCACTTTTTGGCACAGCGCAACAATTCAACGGTCAGTACGGAGCAATTTTCTCTTTGGCAAGTACAATGCTTGCACTGGCAATTGGCACTGAGCGAACCTCTGCCACCGTATCATTTTCTCAAAAATCCTCTCATATAAATTTATAAAAAATAATATTTAATCCTTGTCAAGAAAAAATAAAGACAAGATGATTTTTTCTGCTATTTTTTTGTGTAAAAAAATATTGTTAACTTTTTAGTATTTTTTTATTTTCTTTTATTTATCTTATGTTTTTGGGAACACTAAACCCAGGAAGAATAAAACACATTGTGTAAGTTTTACCTACTGCTCGATCAGAGCAAGATAAAACCAATAATTAGAGTTGTGAGAGTAAAAGAAAATGGCTGTTGAAAAAGTTAACTCATCTTCTAGTCTAGCTGAAGTTATTGACCGGATTTTGGACAAAGGAATTGTAGTTGATGCTTGGGTACGTGTTTCTTTAGTTGGGATTGAACTGCTATCAATCGAAGCTCGGATTGTAATTGCATCAGTTGAAACTTACTTAAGATATGCCGAGGCAGTTGGTTTAACATCTCAGGCTGCTGTTCCATCTGCTGCTTAACAGCACATTAGAAAAAGGGAGTCTTCATGGCTCCCATTTAATGTTTCTAGTTAACAAAATAGGAGATTTCAGCTGATGGCTCTCAATAATTTGTGGGAACAAGAGCGATCGCAGCGATTGCAAATAACTGCTGAACGCCGTCAACAAGTTAACCAGTGGAAACAGCTAACTCAACAAGAATTTCAGATGCAAGCAGATTTGCTTCATCAAGAATTGAGCAGTTTTGTTACCAGCCTTCACAACAATAGAAACTTGCAACAGCAGCAATTTCAGCAAGAGATTGTAGAGCGGCAATTGGAAATATTGCAAATAAAAACAGATGTCTCGCAGCGCCAGCAAGAATACCGCCAACAGCGGACAGCAAAGGCTCAGGCATTATTCCAAGATTTGCAAAATTTTCGGGCAACTTTACATAACAGTGTTTGGGGCGATTGCAGTCACGAACAAGCAGTTTCTCCGACTCCTGCTGAAAAAGAGAAATTAGTTGCAACAGTTCCAAAATGGTCAATCTCCCGTTCTTCAATTAAAGCCACTGGTTTTCGTTCTTCCGTCAATACCATGACTAAGAAAGTGCCAGCCTTGAATGCAGATACTGTTAAATCTAAAGTGCAGCAATACATTCAGCAAGCTGAAGGAGCTACTCTCATAGAAATTGAAGAGGTAATAGGCTTAAGCCGGGTGCAAACAATAGATATCTTGCGCTCCTTGATCAAGCAAGGGGTACTAGAACAACGCGATCGCCAATACTTTATTCGGTAACAAGCAATTTCTTGACAAACTTAATTCAAGCTCATTTTTTGTATATGCAGACTAGCAGAATGCGATCGCTTGTGTCTGTCGCCTTAAGCCTCATAGTACACAATCAATAAGCATTAAAGCTGGTCTATGCTTTGTAGTATTCAACATTTCCATCTTTTTAAGGTCTGTATTGCAACTACATCTATATAAGCAATTTGCTCATTATATGTAACATGGCAAAAGTAATATAGTTAACCTATTAATAATTAGAAAAAGAGCTTAAATCTTTGTTCAAGCTTCCGACTTTTAACTTTAAAAATGCCCGGATTGAAAAGGGATATAACAAGTTGGGGTAGCTCAATCGAGGTTTTGAACTGTGCTATTGGCGATCGCACGATGAGGTTCGTAAGCTGGATTGTTTGAGGAATTCTAATGTAAATGCAAAACTCAAGATATATAAGGAGGCGCGATCCATTGTGAATCAATTGATCGAGCAACTTCAAACTAAATTATTCACAGGCAGGCTAAATCTTGAAGCAAAGGATGGGCCGACTTGGACGCTATATTTTCGTTTAGGACGATTAATTTGGCAGGCTGGCGGTTCTAATGCCGATGAGCGATGGCGACGACACTTGTCGCAGTACTGTTCTAATCTGGATGCAACAAAGTTGGAGGAGCTTGTCTCTCCCCAGGAAAGTTATCGCGAGTATTGCATTCTTAGTAAATTGCGAGAACAAAAATTAATCGAACAACAACAACTTGTTAGCCTGATTACAAGCTTAATAGCTGAAGTCCTGTTTGATATAATGCAGTACGTTGAAGCCAAAAGAAATGGCAACAATCCAACAGGGCAGTTGTCACCTACTACCGTTGTTGGTGCAGTTCCTGGGTTTCTCCTAGCTGTAATACCAACTGAGGAAGTCTTAAAACAGGCTACACAAGCTTGGCAACAATGGCGAGATGCAGGATTGGCAAGTTACTCGCCTAATTTATATCCTGTCATTCAACAACTTGAGCTACTCCAAGGACAAGCATCCTCTAAACAGATTATTTCTCTAGTTGATGGCACAAAAACTTTACGAGGTCTAGGGCAAAAAAGCGGTCGGGATGCCTTAGTTTTGGCCCGGTTTTTGATGCCATTGGTAAAAGCAGGGGCGATCGCTTTTTCACCCACCCCAAGCCCCAGGAAGGTTGAGATTAGTAAAGAAACTGGCAACCCATCGAGTGCAGTTAATAATCCCAATTCTTCACTAAAGACAGAAGAGAACACTTTTATACAAGCTGGGCCCAATTTGAACAAAGTTGCTCCCCCAGCGCCTAGCAAAGAAATTATCACTACCTCCAGTGCAGTTAATAATTCCAATTCTTCACTGAAGAAAGAAGAGAACACTTTTATACAAGTTGCCCCTCCAGCGGCTAACAAAGCAATTATTGATATCTCAAGACCTTTAGTAGCCTGTGTAGATGATAGTCCGACTATCTGTCGCAGTTTGGAAGAAATTATGACCCATCAAGGTTATCGCTTTGTTGGTATTCAAGACTCCTTGACAGCAATTTTAAAGCTAATTAAAAGCAAGCCCGACTTTATTTTTTTGGATCTTTTGATGCCAAAAGTGAATGGCTATGAAATTTGTTCTCAAATCCGTAAAACTCCAAGTCTCAAAGATGTGCCGGTTGTCATCTTAACGGGGAAAGACGGAATAGTAGATCGGATGCGAGCAAAATTAGTAGGAGCAACTGACTTTTTGGGTAAACCAGTAGAAGCAGATAAAGTACTCAATGTACTTCACAAGTATTTAAGCGTTTAGGTTGAAGCGACAGTCACGCCAGTGGCTCCCCTACGCCCATTTTCAAAACAGCTATTCATGCCCAGTTTTGGCACAACCAAGTATGAAAATTCTTAAACCTCCTCCTGCCCTCTGCCTCCTGCCTTCTGCCTTATTTTCAAATTCTAAATTAAATAGTTAGGAAATAAAAATGAAAAAAGTTCTTTTAGTTGAAGATAGCCTCACAGAATCCGAAAGGATGACACGTTACCTGGAGCAAGGAGGATATTCAGTTTATGAAGTTCGCAGTGGTGAAGAGGCTCAACTTAGGTTGAAACAACAAAAACCTGACTTGATCTTACTGGATTTGATTTTGCCAGGTCAAAGTGGATTTGAGTTCTGCCGCAAGTTGAAAGCCGATCCGACAACAAAAGCAATCCCGGTAGTGATTTGCTCAACTAAAAACACAGATGTTGATAAAACTTGGGGCACTATGAGTGGTGCCGATGGCTATTTAGTCAAACCTGTAGATGAAAATACCTTGCTCCAGACTGTTAATAAATTTATTCGCTAAAGGAAACTGGGGCAATGGTACAAGTCAACGATAGCTTTTCTTCACTACCCATTAATAGCCAATTTCGACTTGAAAGCTCTGCCCAAGGAAACAACCAGAGGTTTTTAAGATTTCCGTTGAATGCAAAGGTGAATGGGTTACTCCCACTAGGTGATTTGCGAGGAGTAATTCACGTTGCACTCACAGAGATTTTACCAGTACCGCAGGTAGCAGAATTTTTGTTAGGCATCATGAATTGGCGGGGAGAAGCTATCTGGATTATTGATTTAGCAAATTTACTGGGAGCAACACACTGGTGTCGGCGAGAAAATGTCCGTAACTCTGGCATGGCGATGCTGGTTCAAGTCCAGAATCAAACTGTCGGGCTGTTGGTGGAGCAAGTCAACACCATTGAAGTTTATGACCCCCAAGAGCGATTAGCGATTTCGGCATCAATGTTGCCCGGCCGACTAAGCTCGTTCTTGCAGGGTTACTTTGTAGATTCTCAAGGTAGCCCTTTGATGTTACTTGACACCCATGTTGTGATTCAAGCCCTTCAGTCTCTTTAAAGTTTAGATCTCCGTTCTAGCTTCTACTTATTAACTCCGGCAATCTTAATAGCAAGAAAGATTATGGTAATGCAACACAATCTTACACCCAGCCAACCACACTCAACTTCCAGTAACGGTCATAAGGACACCGACAATGGCCATACCATTGGTTTACCTGGACAACAGCAAATCATCTCTACTCTAGAAGAATTGCGAACTGAACTGGATCAAGCTGATTGGGTGGAAACAGGGCCATTGCGAGACAGAATCCGCAAGCTAAAAGAACTGGTAAATGTGTTGCCATATCAAGACACACATGGATTAGAGGTAGAGCAAGTACAGGCGATCGCCAGCAAAATCCGCCAATTTTCCGATCTAGATACTTTGCTCGCCAATGCTGTAGCGGAGGTACAAACTGCGCTGCAAGCCGATCGCGTGGTGTTGTATGAGTTTACGAATCCGACGCTGGGGATAGTTGCTGCGGAGGCGATGAGGGATGGCTTTACTCCAATGCTGAAGGAAAAACTGCCCGCCGTCACTTTTGGGTTAGGTTCTGCCAAGGTTTATCAACAAGAAAAATTAGCAGCGATCGCCGATACTTATACTGCAAGCTTGTCTCCTTACCAAAAGCAGCTAATGGATCGGTTTCAGGTCAGAGCTTGTTTGAGCTTGCCAATCTTAACAAAAGATGGGGTTTGGGGTTTGTTGGTAGTGCAGCAATGCAATGCTGCTCGCCAGTGGCAGAATGCTGAAATTCAGTTACTAAAATCGATCGCGCAGGAATTAGAAGCGCAACTGCAAGTTGCCGTGATTCAGGCTACATTGCAACAAGAAGTGGAAAAAGACCAAATCCTTACTGGTGTAGCGAATAAAATTCTCCAGTCCAAAGATGTGGATACCATCTTTCGCGTTGCCACCCAAGAAGTGCGACAGTCACTAAAATGCGATCGCGTGGCAATTTATCGTTTCCAGGCAGATTGGAGTGGGGAATTTGTTGCTGAATCTGTTGGATCTGAGTGGGTTTCTCTGTTAGAAGAACAGCGAAACAATCCAGCAATTGTCAAGAACGTTAACTATTGCAGTGTTAGGAACTTTGCAGACGAAGGGGGATTAGCTGGGACAACAGGGCGATCGCACAGCGCAGATAGCTACATTCAGCACACCCAAGGCAAAACTTTCCATCGCGGACAGATTTATCGAGTCACGAATGATATCTACAGTACTGGTTTTTCTGACTGCTATATCAAAGTTTTAGAAGCCTATCAAGCCAAAGCATACATTATTGTTGCCATCTTCCAGGGAGAACAATTGTGGGGCTTGCTCGCTGCCTATCAAAATTCTCAGCCTCGTCAGTGGAAAGATAGTGAAGTTCGACTGATGGTGCAGGTTGCATCCCTAACTAGTATTGCTATTCAACAGTTGCAATATCAGCAACAACTTTATAACCGATCTGAGGAGTCAGCCAAACTTGTTGAACGAGAACGTACAGTTTTCGGCATCATTGAAAAGATTGGGCAAGCAATGGATCTTCGCAACCTTTTCCGCACTACAACCCAAGAATTGCGTCGATTTTTAAAATGCGATCGCGCAGTCGTTTATCAATTTTATCCAGACTGGAGTGGAGAAGTTATCGCTGAATCTGTGGCTGCGGGTTGGTCGTCACTGTTGGATATTCAGGAACAAGAAAGCATTTTAAAAACAGGCATGGTATCTTCAGAGCGTTGCCATGTTAAGGACTATGGCTCCCCTGGGAAACTTGATACCGATACATATCTCAAGGAAACGCAGGGTGGAATGTACGCCAAAGAAAGGCGCTTCCGCAAAGTTAACGATATTTATGCTGCTGGTTTTTCACCTTGCTATTTAGAAGCATTAGAGAAATTCCAAGCCAAAGCATACATTATTGTTCCCATCTTCCGCGCTGGTAATCTTTGGGGTTTGTTAGCAGCCTATCAAAATTCTGATGTTCGCAAATGGACTGAAGAAGAGACCGGTGCTTTGTTGCAGATCGGTGAATCGTTGAGTATTGCCCTCCAGCAAGCTGAATATATCGAACAGCTACGGTTAAAAAATATAGAAATGACCCAAGTAGCTGAAGTCGAAAACGCGATCGCCCGAATGGCGGAGAGAATGCGCCAGTCCCAACACCTAGAAACGCTCTACCGTACTACCTTGGCAGAATTGCGGCAGTTGTTCAAATGCGATCGCCTGGCAATATATCGCTTCAACTCTGACTGGAGTGGTGAATTTATTGCCGAATCTGTAGGAAATGACTGGATACCTCTAGTTGGCCCCGATGTCAAGAGCATCTGGCAAGATGAATACCTACAGCAAACCCAAGGCGGACGCTATCGCAACAATGAAACCCTTGCCGTCAATGACATTTACACTTCTGGTCATACCCAGTGCTACATTGACCTACTGGAGCAGTTTCAGGTTAAAGCCTACACCATCGCTCCCATTTTTACTGGAAACAAACTTTGGGGTTGGTTAGGAGCTTATCAGAATAGCGGGCCGCGACAGTGGAATTCCGATGAGGTGCGATTACTGAGCAAATTGGGCATTCAGTTGGGTTTGAGTGTGCAGCAAGCCGAGTACATCGAACAACTGAAAACCAAGAATGCAGAGTTGGCGCGAGCAGCAGAAGAAGAACAGGTGCTGACAGGGATGGTAGAAAAAATCCGTCAAGCCCAGGATACAGACACAATTTTCCGGAATTTGCTGCCAAGTTTACGCAAACAACTACAGTGCGATCGCCTAGCAGTATTTCGCTTTAGTTCCGACTGGAGTGTGGAGTTTATTGCCGAATCCGTAAAAAATCAATGGTTGTCTTTAGCTGGTTCTGAAATCAAAACGATTTGGATGGACGATCACTTGCAAGAAACTCAAGGCGGGCGCTATCGCAATCACGAAACCTTTGTTGTCAATGATATCTATACTGTTGGTCACGTTCAGTGCTACCTAGAGATATTAGAAAAAATTCAGGCCAAGGCTTACGCCCTCGCTCCGATCTTTATTGGCAGCAAACTCTGGGGCTTTTTAGGAGCATACCAAAATACTGACCCTCGGCAGTGGAAATCCAAGGATGTGCAACTGTTGCGAAAAGTAGCCGTGCAAATGGGTATAGGCTTGCAGCAGATTGAGTATGTCGAACAGCTCAAGAAGAAGAATGCAGAATTAGCGCGAACCGCAGAAGGTGAACGAGCGCTAACACGGCTGTCAGAAAAAATCCGCCAAGTTCAAGAGCTAGATACAATTTTCCGCAATGCCTTACCAGAATTGCGATCGCATTTGGAATGCGATCGGCTAGCAGTGTATCGTTTCAATCCAAATTGGGGTGGGGAGTTTATTGCCGAATCCGTAAGTCGTGAGTGGGTGGCTTTGGTTGGCCCCGATATTAAGACTGTATGGGAAGACGAACACCTACAACAAACCCAAGGTGGACGCTATCGGCACAACGAGACCTTTGTAATTAATGATGTTTACACTGCTGGTCATGCCCAGTGCCACTTGAAAATTCTAGAACAATTCCAGATTAGAGCCTATATCATCACCCCAATTATTGCCGGAAACAAGCTCTGGGGTTTGTTAGGAGCATATCAGAATGATGGACCGCGGCACTGGCAAGATAATGAAATCAACTTGGTAACGAAAATCGGCACACAGTTTGGGGTTGCAGTCCAGCAATCGCAATACTTACAACAAACCCTAAGCAAGAATGAGGAACTGATAAAACTGGCAGAACGGGAAGTAGCAAACGCCCGATTTTCCTATCGCCTGCCAAGTCGGTTAACAGAGATGGCCCAAAGTCATGGTGATGTTCTGGAATTTGTTCAATTTGCAACCCACGAACTTCGTCAACTGCTCAAAGTAGATCGAGTTGGAGTTTACCGTTTTGAGCATGATTGGTCTGGAGAATTTGTAGTTGAGTCTGTAACTGGGGATTGGTCCAAGCTTGTAGGAACTAGCCTTGCCAAAGTTAGAGATACCTATCTCCAGTACAACAAAGGAGGGCGTTATGCCCGCAAAGAAAGTTTGCGGGTTGACAATATATATAGTGTCGGTCATGACGAATGTCACATTCAATTGTTAGAAACGTGGGGAACTAAAGCCTACATGATTGCTCCGATTTTCCAAGAAGATCGGCTATGGGGGCTGATGGGAGTTTATCAAAATAGCGCACCGCGCCAGTGGGAGCAATCCGAGGAGGATGTTCTCAACCAAGCTAGCGTCCAGATTGGTATTGCCCTCAATCTTGCAGAGTACCTACAACAGGTGCGGACTCAAGAGCAGCAACTAGCAGAAGCAGCAGAGCGCGAACGCACCGCGCGGGAAAAACTGCAACAAGGAGCAATACGCGTTCTCATGGCTTTGGAACCATCCTTCAGGGGCGATCTCACCGTTCGCGCTCCCTTATCTGAAGATGAGATTGGCACGATCGCTGATGGTTACAACACTACGATCCAAAGTTTGCGAGATTTAGTCCGACAAGTGCAGATTGCTGCCAGCAGGGTGAGTGAAACTTCCAGCAATAACACTACCTCAGTAGTAAAACTATCTGACCAAGCTCAACAGCAGGTAGAACGGCTCGAACACGCTCAGGAACAATTACAAATGATGGTAACTTCCACCCAGGTAGTTGCTGCTGATGCCCAAAAAGTAGGGCAAGCGGTTCAAGAAGCTAATAAAACCGTCCAAGCTGGCGATTCCCTGATGGAAAGAACCGTAGATGGCATTTTGGAGATTCGGGAAACTGTGTCCGAAACAGCGAAGAAGATTAAGCGCCTCGGTGAAGCTTCTCAGAAAATCTCGAAAGTAGTAAGTTTGATTGAAAACTTTGCCACTCAAACTAATTTGCTGGCGCTCAATGCTGCGATCGAGGCTACCCGTGCCGGAGAGTATGGCAAAGGCTTCGCGGTGGTTGCAGATGAAGTTCGTTCTCTGGCTTATCAGTCGGCTAGTGCAACCACAGAAATTGAGCGACTCGTGCAAGAAATTCAAAGTGGCACCAACGAAGTTACCGAAGCAATGGAAGTAGGGATTACCCAAGTTGTCCAAGGCTCGAACTTGATCGATGAGACTCGTCATTCCCTGAGTGCGATCGTGGCAGCCACCAACCAAATTGGTGGACTGGTGCAAGGAATTACTCAAGCAGTTTCCACTCAAAGTCAGCAATCTCAGCTATTGACAGAAGCGATGGTAGATGTTTCGGCGATCGCTCGCAAGACTTCACAAACTACCATCCACATTTCCGAGTCTTTTGAGGAACTGCTGATGACTTCACAACAACTGGAAACCAGCGTTAGCCAGTTCAAAGTTGACTAATCTCCCAAAACTGCTATGAACCCCGATCCCAGTAATCAAGAGCAGCTAGAGCAGGCTTTTCTTGCTGAAGCAGCAGAGTTGTTGCAAACCATTGAGCAGAGTCTTATCGGTCTACTTGATGAAAAAACAGTAGAAAGAGTTCACGCCTTGATGCGAAGCGCCCATACTCTTAAAGGGAGTGCTGCCAGCGTTGGACAGGAAACGATTAAGACAATTGCCCATCATTTGGAAGATGTATTCCAAGCGTTATATGCTCCAGAACTGGAAATCGATCCAGAATTGGGTGCTTTGCTTCTCGATGCTTATGAGTGCCTGCGAACTCCATTGAGTGCAACCTTGATGGGCTTAACCTGCAATGAGGCAGAAATACTCGATCGAACTGCCTCAATCTTCGCCCAACTCCAACATAAACTAGGCGACTTTTTTGGTCGTGAGGCTCCGCTTCCCAGTTCGGAAGAACTTGGCTTTGATGTGGTAGAGTCAATCTTTTCCGGGAGTGTACTCCAGGATCTGCAACAGCTGGAAGCTGACATTCAAAGCCAAGATCCGCAACAAATTCAAATAACACTCAACTCCCAAGCAGAATTTTTTGCCGAACTAGCAGCATCTTATAGCTTATCTGGATTGGAAGAAATTGCCCTGGGTACGCTAAATGCACTAAACCAGCATCCAGACAAAGTACTGCAAATCGCCCAGGTGGCTTTAGAAAATTTTAAAGCGGCTCAAGCAGCAGTACTTGCTGGCGATCGCACTCAAGGCGGAGAAATATCTCCACAATTGCGAGAATGGGCAGGACTAACTACTCCTGTCCCAGAAGCGCAAAAGCAGCCAGTTTCCGTAGCTGCCCCACCAACACAAACGACTACAACTGAAAATCAGCCATCCCCCCTCCTCAGTGCCAGCGAAGCCGAATCAATTTGGTCGTTTTTCCCGAAACGAACCGATAACTCTGTAGCGAAAGCACCGGAGGTACTGGAACCAATTTCTCAGGATGCGGTAGTAGCTCCTTCTGCCATAGATCGGATTTTACAATCAATCTGGATAGGAGATCCACAGACATCCTGCCGATACACAGACTCAGAACGGCCCGCTTCTCCACCACCAGCACCAAGCCTCCAGGCTCAGTCATCAGCATCACTTCCCAGTATCCGAGTAGCGATAGAACAACTCGATCGCCTCAGCCATACAATTGGGGAATTGCTAATCAACGAAAACCAACAAAACCTGCAATCGAACCACATCCAGAAAGCAGCTCAAGACACTTTAGTACAGTTTTTGTACTGTCAACAACAACTTAGTAAAGTTTCTACTTGGTCGGATCGACATTTTCTGCTTCCCGAACGCAAGCAGCGACACATGCATGTATCTCCACGCTCAGTTATCCCTGCTTCCCCAACTAGCGAGGCACAATCTAAATTTGATGCCTTAGAAATCGATACCTATAGCGAGTTGCACATTCTCCTGCAAAATCTTACAGAAGACATGGTGCAATTGGGAGAACGGATTGAGGCTTTTAATGGCTTAGTTCAGCAATCTCGCTTTAGTCTCGGAAAGCGCAAGCAACTGCTTTCAGGAGCGCAGGAAGATTTGCTGCAAGCCCGAATGGTTCCACTGGGAACAGTGTTGAATCGATTTCCCCGGCTGCTGCAACAGATGGTAGCGACTTATCATAAGCCTGTTGAACTCAAGCTTACTGGTACGAAAGTACTAGTAGATAAAGCCATTTCCGAGCAGCTGTACGATCCCTTGCTGCACATGATTCGCAATGCCTTCGATCACGGCATCGAACCGATAGAAACCCGTCGGCAGCAGGGTAAACCAGAAACCGGAACAATTACAATTCAAGCCTATCATCAAGGCAACCGCACTACTATTGAGGTACGGGATGATGGTCGAGGCTTTAACTGGGAATCAATTCGTCAGCGAGCTATAGAAAAACACCTGCTGACTTCAGAACAAGCCGCCTATGCCTGTGAAGACCAACTGTCAGAGTTATTATTTGAACCAGGCTTTTCTACCGCCAACCAAATTGGTGAGTTATCTGGCCGTGGTATCGGCTTAGATGTCGTTCGCACTCAATTACAAGCTTTACAAGGTTCGATTGTGGTGCGATCGCTTTCAGGGCAGGGAACCACCTTCATCCTGCAATTGCCTCTGAGCTTGACAACAGCACGCTTGCTTGTTTGTCAATCCCAAGGTATTACTTATGCCCTGCTGTCTGAAGGAATCAGCCAGGTTTTATTACCGCACCCAGAGCAGATTCAAGTCCAGCAATCTTTACACGGGCAAGGCATCCAAAAATTCTGGCAGTGGGGAGAAGGGCAAAGTCAGCAACTAGTTCCCATCCGTCCACTTGCCAATTTGCTGGATTACAAATATCCTTTATTCACCCAAGACCACAATTTAACTCTAAGTCCTTTTCCAGTCAAACAACGGAACACCATCGAACCTCTGCTACTGTTGCAAACAGAGCATCAATACCTGTGTTTGCAAGTCGAGCAGATTTTAGTCGAGCAGGAATTAGTAATTAAATCCCTCGGCAACATCGTGACTTTACCTAGTTACATCCAAGGCTACAGTGTGTTGGGAAATGGTAGCCTCACCTTAACTGTTGACCCGTTGGAGTTAGTCCGTCAAAACTGGGAGACAGATATGATGCCGTCTTCCCCGGCATCAAGTCTTGCAACTAAACTATTGCCCGCGTCTGAGCCTGTTCTTACTCTAGAGGGGCAACAATCCGAGCTAACTATAATACAACCGCAGCAACAGCCAATGGAAATCAATACAGCCGTTGCTCAACCTAAGCAACTGACGGTGTTAGTGGTGGAAGATTCGGTTGTACAAAGGCAAAGTTTGGTGCAGACGCTCCAGAAAGCCGGTTATCAAGTGTTGCAAGCAGGCGATGGTCGAGAGGCGATCGCGCAAATGGTTCAACACAGGGATGTTGGTTTAGTGATTTGTGACATTGAAATGCCGAGTATGAATGGATTTGAGTTTTTAGAACACCATCGCCAAGACGAGCGTTTGTCGGGGATTCCTGTGGTGATGCTGACTACTCGTAGCGGACAGAAGCACCGCCAATTAGCTTTAGCTCTAGGGGCGAAAGCTTACCTGACTAAACCCTATTCAGAACAAAACTTCCTAGCTACCATCGCTGAACTCGTTCATAGCCCTTAGGGGTAAGGGGGAAAGGGTAAGGGGGAAGGGAAGGAATGGAAAGGAAAAAAATAGAAACTTTTGAGGATTTAAAAGTATGGCAAAAAGGTATTGACTTAGTTAAACAAATATACTTAAGGACTAAGGAAGGTGAACTAAGTAAAAACTTTGGTTTAAGAGATCAGTTAAGACGTGCAACTGTATCAATACCTACAAATATTGCAGAAGGATTTGAACGATATTCTCGCAAAGAATACTTAAACTTTCTAAATATTGCTAAAGGGTCTGCTGGCGAAGTTCGCAGTCTTTTAAAAGTAGCGTTAGAAGTGGGCTATCTAGACCAACCAACTTATACACAACTTTCTAATCAAGCTATGGAGTTGAGCCGTATGCTATCTAATCAAATTCAATCTATAAATCAGTCATTAAAATAATAAAACCTTTACCCTTTTCCCCTTCCCCTTTCTTCATGAATTACGAATTACGAATTAGTATTTATGCTCAACACTCCCTTTCCGTTTAAGCGATTATCTGGCGCTGTGAGCGATCGCGACTCACTACGAGTCGTTGTTTTTGCGATCGCAGACTATTTATTTGCTCTGCCAGTTGGTGCAGTTCTCAAGGTGATTCCTTGTCCTCCTATTAGCAGTACGGTTGAAAGTGGTATTGGGATGGTTGATTTGGGAACGCAAACGATCGCGATTGTGGACTTGCGCCAGAAGTTCATTCCGCAAGTACAAGCCCAACAGGGGCATCAAGTTCTCTCTTCGGTTGACGCTTCAGGGCGCTTCTTACTTCTAACTCAAACCCGGACTGGAGAGATTTGTGGCATTCCTGTGGACAAGCCCCCTGCTTTAATCGATATTCCTTTGGAAGTTGTGCGTTTAGTGCCGTGGTCTTATCGGCAAGTGGCGGAGTTAAACTGTATTAGCCACATGGCTGTCTTGTCTGTAGCACCAAACGAGGAACCACTCAAAGTCCTGCTTCTAGGCATGAACCAGATATTGGCTGATAGGTTGGGGTTGCCCGGAACAACCCAGCCATTGGCTCCTGGGTTAGCATCATGCGAACAACGGCAAAGATTTCTGCGTTTTTCCTTGGGGAATCAAGGAAGTGGATTACTACCATTCCACTCAGTACTGGACATTATTCATGTCGGTAGCCAAGAAATTTCCCCAGCCCCGGCCTTACCAAGTTGGATTTTAGGTTTCTATAATTGGCAAGGACAGATGCTGCGACTGGTTGACTTAGAATATTTGCTTGGTTATGCACCGCTTCTGAAGCGGCAATCACGACCAGAAAAGCCGATGGTTCTGGTTGTTGAACTGCAAAATCAGGTAGTCGGATTTTTGGTCGCTCATGTCTACGATGTAGAGTGGCAGGATTTACAGCAAACACAATCAGCACCAACCGACTTTTCCCCAAACAAACTACTAAATTTTGTTCGAGGTATTCTGCCAGGCGATCGCTGGATTTTAGACACCAGAGCCATCGCCCAGACATTGCAATGGCAAACCCACTGATTTAACTTGATGCTGCCAAGGAGTTTTCCGTGACGATCGCAACCTTAAACCCTAATTCTGAAACCCAGCCTGTTGACAATCAAATCCAAATAGAAGAAATTTTGGCTAATGTGGCTGTACTCAAAGCAGTCTTTCTATCTGCTAAGGGGCCAAAGGTCGCTCAATTGCAGCAGAAAGTGAGTCAAATCGAAGCTTTTATCCAAGCTTTGGCTAAGGATTCGCCCAATGACAATGATGACAATGTTCAAGGGGCTTTTCAGATCCAGCGAGAACAACTTGCGGCAATCGACCGACAGATGCAGCAGGCAAAAGGTCAAACTGCACTTTTGGAGGTTACAGTCACCGGCCTTCGAGATATTCTCAACGCCGATCGCATCCTGATTTATCGTTTTGAGGAAGATAATCGCAGTCGGGCGATCACTGAAGCGACACAAGCGGGTTGGACATCCCTGCTCAACCAATCCCTACCGATAAATTTGTTTGTTACTACCGATGGCGGTGACAGACAAAACTTGCTCAAGAACCTAACTGAAGTATTAGAACTAACTGGGCGCCAACAGCAATTTTGGCAACGCTTTCAGGTGCAAGCTAGCTTGTGCTTGCCCTTGATTGTCAAACAACAGCTTTGGGGTTTTTTAGTTATTCATCATTGCCTTGCACCCCGACAATGGCAGGAAGCAGAGCGTAGTTTGCTGCAACAAGTAGGAATGATGTTGACAATTAACTTGCAGTGGGCTGAAATAGTAGCTCCACCTGTTCAACAGCTGTCATCGCCTCCCCAAAAGGCTGAATCCTGCGATCGCTCAGAGTTACTAGTGCCATTTCAGCAGGTGAGCCAGGTTGTACAAGAAGGAGCAAGAATCGCCGAGCTTGCCAACGAGCATTTAATGTGTATTCAAGATACTGTTGCTGTTACTAATAAACAGCTGCAATACCTTGGTGAGTTTTGCCAGCAAGCTTCTAGTTTTGTTCGCCTTGTGGAAGGCTTGAGTACCAAAATTCAAGTTTTGTCTCTGAATACAGCCATCGAAGCAACAAAAACTAGCGAGCAGGAGCAAGGTTTACTAGCTGCTGCCGAACAGGTGGAAATTCTCGCCCGTCAAGCCCGCGAAAGCACGCTAAATATAGAGGAATGGTTTCAAGAACTCCAGGTGGCAGCAGCAGATGTTAGTTCTGCTGTCGAACCGTGCGATCGCCAAATCAGTGCTGGGCTGGAGTCAATCGCGCAAATCCAGGAGCAATTTAGAGTGATCGCCCAGATCGCTGCTTGTACCCTCAAACCAATAGACCTCTTGCAAAAGTAACTTTTGCAAGAGGGGGGAAAGGGAAAAGGTTAAAGGGAAAAGGGTTTTTATGAGCCGCTTTCCCCTTTACCCCTTACCCTTTTCCCCACTTCTGCAAGAAGTCTAATGTCGAAGCCATAGAATTGCCACAAACCCCATAGAAACTGAGAGTTGTGTTCATGAGTACCGATTTTGTCCCCCAACCGCAGAACGACGATCACTTTCTAGAAGAAGCGATCGATCTGTTACTGTTCTTGGAACAGGAGTTGCCTAACTATACAAAAGACAGTAACCCTGGTACAGCTTTGGCTCTCATGGAAGCTGCTCGCTCTCTGCATTCGATTGCCATAGCAGCCGAGCTAGATGCCATTGCCATAGTTGCGGCTGCATTAGGGGAGATTTTTCAGCTTTTGTACCAGTATCGGGCAACTATCAACGCCCCAATCGCCTCTCTGTTGTCGGAAGGATTAGATTGCTTACAGATGCTGTTGATGGCATTTTTAACAGCCTCGAAAATTGAGGAAGTAGAAATTCTGGAGCGCATGTCTGCCATTGTTGCTCGTCTACAAGCAGAGTTTGGCGATCGCCAACAAAGCGTCATCCCCCAGGAAACAAACCTTGATATGTCGGTAGATCAACCAGTCATCGAGTTTGGCGATCGCTTGGCCAAGATAGAATCTTCTGCATCTCTACCAGAGCAAGTTATCAAGGAAAACCTGGACGAGGAACTAATAGGTGAAACTAGCTTCGCCGAGTCTGGCAGCCTTTGTCACGTAGATACCAAGCAGCTTCCCGCTAAGGTAGGGGAACTAGCAAACCTTAAGGAGTATGAGGAAGGAGATTCTCATGCTTGGTTGGGGGATTTTTCCCAACCTACTGAAGCATCCCTAGTTAAATCTTTTCCTCTTCACCATACACTCTCTTTGCAAGAATCCATTCCTACCATTCTTGCAGCAAGTATTCCAGCCGCCACACCCATCAATATTAAGCATCTCGAACAACTAAACGCGCTGGTTACAACATTACTAACTACCTATAATCAACAAGCTTGTCAGGAAGAACAACAGCAACATACCATCGGGCAATTGCTCCGACAAGTTAAACGATTACAACACCTGCTGGATAACCTACAGGAATGGTCAGGACGTTTAGTAGCAATTTCAGATAACCTTTCTCCTCTAGCTGCTTCTCGCTCTCAGCAATTGTACAGTACTCTTCAATCTGTTTTGGCCCAAGCGTCTCAAGTGGAATCAACTGTTCATTCCCTTAATAACAATCATCGCCAACTCAAACAAGAACTCATACAGCAGGAAAAGTTGGTTAACAGTTCTGCCAATTTAGTCAAAACAGTTACAACTATTTCTTTAAAAGTAGCCTTAGAACCATTGCATCGGCTTTGGTCTCAGTTACAAGCTCTACAAGATAAGTCTGCTACACTACGTTTACAAATTAGCGATATCCAAGTCGATCGGGCGTTTAGCGATCGCCTCCGTGCCCTCCTATTGCATATAAGTTGCTATTTACTAGAGCAAAGTATTGAGTCTTGCCAAACACGCCAACAACTAAGTAAAAATAGCAACGGTATCATCGAAATTCAAGTTTACCAGCAGGGAAATCAACTGATTATTGATGGCTGTGACGATGGCGCAGGACTTAACTTATCTCAAATTTATCAACCGGCTTTAGCCCAAGGACTCGCCCTTACAAAACCAGGAGATATCTTACAAGCAACTCAACTGAGTGAACTGGTACTTGAACCAGAGGTTTCATCTGTTTTATGCGATCGTGCTGCCTTAGAGTTAGGAGTAGAATTAACTGAAGTTTGTAAACAATTAACAGCTATTCGAGGAACAATAATATTAAAATCTAAAGTTGGACATGGTACAGCCTTCTCGCTCCAAATTCCCCTCGATCAAAAAATTGCTCAACTTATCGTCTGTCAAGCTAACTCCAGAGTCTATACATTTGTTGCCGATTCTGTAGAGCAGATTTGTCTATCCCAGTCCGAACAAATTATCCAAACTCAAGCGGGACGCATGTTATTTTTGCAGTCATCTGGCAGATCCAGTGGCTTCCTTGGTTGTGCTGATGAGGATCTAAGAACAGAAATGCTCGTTCCTATCCACTTATTGACTGATGTGCTGATTTGTCCTAACCACCTTCCCACCCCAGTTAACACTTACAGTATAGATACACTAAATGCTTTCAAGCAGGATAAGCCGTTATTAATATTTCGTTACTTAGACAAACGATGTGCTTTAGAAGTAGATTGCATCATCAGCAAGCAATCCTCTGCGATTCATCCTCTGGGGGAAACAATCCCAGTTGCTCCTTATATCCAAGGAACTAGCATTCTTGCCAATGGGCAACTTAGTCTGGTTTTGGATGGTCAGCTTCTGACAAAATCTCTAACTTGAACCATACCCGAGAGGTTAAGGTAATTGCACATTTGTCAAGAGGATGCGGGAAAAGCCACTCCATCTAGATTCCTTAACTGCTGACATTCAATGCGCTGTAGCTAGACGGAGGAAAATGGCTAAAAATTCTCTAGAAATTAGAAGAAAAAAATACTTCCATCTCAGTTCACAAATTGCTCAGTTGGATAATGCACAATTGCTTTCTTTGTTTAACAATAGTCAGTCAGATGAGTCGAGTACAGGTTGGGGAAGAAATCACACCATCACTCTAGGAGAATCCCAGGTTTTTGTGAAACTTATTCCTATGACAGAAATCGAGTTTTACAACCTCTTCTCTACCAAAAACCTCTATAACTTGCCAACTTACTGTAATTACGGCTTCGGTTCCACTGGTTTTGGGGTCTTCCGGGAACTCGTGACCCATATCAAGACAACCAACTGGGTATTAGAAGGTGAAATTGCTACTTTGCCCCTGATGTACCATTATCGGATTATTCCTTTCTCTGGGCAGCGTGCTGATGTAGACATAGAGCATCATAAACGTTACGTCGAGTACTGGGGCAATAGTGAAAACGCCGGAAAATATTTATTAGATAGAGCAAATGCCGACTATGAATTAGTTCTGTTTCTAGAATACATTCCCCATGTTCTGGAAACATGGCTACTCTTAAACCCCGACAAACTTCAGCAACCCTTAGATGAGTTACGTACAACGATTGACTTTTTGAGGATTAAGGGAATTATCCACTTCGACGCACACTTTCGCAATGTTCTCACTGACGGCGGGCAGATTTATTTAAGCGATTTTGGGTTGGTGTTGGACAAGAGTTTCGCGTTGACGAAAGTAGAAGAGTCTTTCTTTGAGCAAAACAAATTTTACGATTATGGCGAAGTTCTGAGGAATCTGGGGCACTTAATTCGCGCACCTTATGATTCATGTTCAGAAAATGCTCAACGCAGAATCAGAGAAAAATATAGCATTAAAGAAAGCTTAAAACCTTATGAACAGCGCTCAATATTACTCGACAACATCGAACAAATATATACTGACGGCGATATCAAGTTAAATGATTTCTATGTTGCCAGCATCGTTAAATACCGTAGCATCATTGCGCTGATGCAAAACTTCTTTTCTGCGATGTGGGATAACAAAAACAAGGATACGAAATTTCCGCACGCAGAATTAGAGCGGCTGCTCAAAGAGACTGGATTTATCCCTAGTGCTGAATAACACGGCGGATAGTTCTCTTTTAATTTTGAGAACTTCAATTTTGACTTTGCAAATATTCTTCATATTCAATCTTGAATTCGCGTGCATTCTTGAAATCAGTAGAAAACTGCGAAAGCGCGTCTAAAACAGCATCTTTATCTGTTTGGGCTAAAGCGATAATTCCGGGCTTTTGAAGAATGCGAAACTGGTTGTGGTCGTGAAAAGTAATTGTGACAATTGTTCCTAGAGAATCTCCTTCTATTGACTTGATAGTACTCCACATCCAACGCTGTTGGTTTGTTTCTTCACGATTACCCCATTCTCTAGATATGCTAAAATCACCAGGAAATCTCGGGTTTGGATATAATCCAACCTGTTTTAGCTGCATATGAATGGAGCGGAAAAGGAAATTTAAATAAGCTCCATAAGCCATATCTCCTGCTTTGGTAAATGCACGCAGTAATTTATCATTATGCTTTTGAATTAAGGTTTCCCAATTGACAGCTATGTGAGCTTCAATGTATTTACCAATTGTAAAAATATCGTTTTTTTGGTTAGCTGATAAAAATTCTGTTAATGATTCCATTTATAGGGACCTCCCGATTGTGTTGCATCTTAATTTTCGTGGATAAAGAATGGTAGATATTGTAAAAAATTGACCTTAATCGGGTAATACAATATGGCAGGGATGAAAACCTCGGTGTTTGATATAGTCACTAGGAGTGCAGAGAGCTAAACTGCGAAAGTCGTGAATAAAATGTGCTTGGTCAAAGTAGCCGCAAGTGAAAGCGATATCAGTCCAGTCAGCGTGTGTTTTTCCAGCTAATAGAGAAAGAACTCTTCGCAAGCGTTGAATGCGACAAAATAGCTTGGGTGTTAATCCCACACAGTTGCTGAATAACTCTCCAAAATAACGGGGACTAATACCAATTTGGTTTGTAATTTCTTTAATGGTAGGTGGCTGTAACTTTGCAAACTGATGTAATGCAAAATCAACAACTGGATATTGTTGGGATGATTGCATCATCATACTTAGGAGATAATTTTCTAAGATGCGGAAGCGAGTTTCTTATTTGGAAACTTTAAGCAGCTTTTCTTGCAATTGGTAAGCGCGATCGCTCCATAATTCATCGAGTGAGATTACCCGATTATGTAATTCTTTGATGGGAAGCTGAAAAAATGGGACACTTTAATGGTAAAAAAGAACGGTCTCGTAATTTGATTAAGACCGTCATAATAATGCTGGCATCATTCTACCAAAACTTCTTAGAAAAATACTTGAATAAAGCGAGGAACTGGTCGGTTCGATTCGCAATAAGCAGGCATCTTATCGGCGAGGTTTACGGGCTATGACGCTTATACAGCAAGCACTTTAGCTCGATTGTCGCCCCTTGAATTTGAGGACATTGACCCGCAAAAGTTTGGTCAGTTAATTGCAGTTGCTACTGATTGCGTGCAGTGGATGGGGTGAAAAGTTGAGGTTGCAACAGCGATCGCATCGTTGCTCGTGACACCTTCAGCTAGCGTAGGTCAAACTTCTGGTTGCGTGTCTGTTGTGGGCAACTAGTAAATTTGACGCAATTCTTCAATTGTGCCGACTATTTCCGGATTGATGGCTGGAAAGGTTCTTTTGACTTTCCCATATTCTTAATTTTAGAAAAGCAATAAAAATAGAGGTCGCGTTGTTTCTCTAGAAAACCCTAAGTATACCCTTCGTTTGCAGCTTTATTTCTCTGTGCTACTCCAGATTCTTGAGGGCATACAATATAGTCACATAGCTGGAGTTCCATAAATGCCTATGAATGCTATTCCTGTGTTACCCAACTATATCAATGGTGAGTGGTATACATCTAATACAACACAATACTTAGATGTAGTTAATCCAGCTACAGCAGAAATACTAGCTCATGTGCCTTTATCACCAGCATCTGAAGTAAATCAAGCATCCCTCGCAGCTGCTGAGGCTTTTGTGACTTGGCGACGCACTCCGGCAACCGAGCGAGTCCAGTATTTATTTAAACTTAAGAATCTACTCGAAGAACATTTGGAGGATTTAGCACGTACCATTACCCTAGAATGTGGTAAAACTTTGGCTGAGTCAAAGGGTGAGATGCGTCGCGCTATAGAAAATGTAGAAGTTGCCTGTGGCATCCCCATGATTATGCAGGGAACTAACCTAGAGGATATTGCTAGGGGCATTGATGAAATGATGATTCGCCAACCTTTGGGAGTAGCAGCAGTAATTTGTCCTTTTAATTTTCCTGGGATGATTCCTTTTTGGTTTCTACCTTACGCGATCGCCTGCGGTAATACATACATTGTCAAGCCTTCAGAGAAAGTTCCATTGACAATGCAAAAAATTTTTCAATTGTTAGAAAAAACTGGCTTACCTAAAGGAGTAATCAATTTAGTCAATGGTGCTAAAGAAGCCGTAGATGCAATTTTAGAACAACCACAAATTCGAGCAATTAGCTTTGTTGGCTCGACAACCGTAGCTAAATATATATATAGTCGAGCCGCAGCCAATGGCAAACGAGTTCAATGTCAAGGAGGAGCAAAAAATCCGATTATTGTCTTGCCAGATGCAGACATAGAAATGACAACTCGGATTGCTGCTGAGAGTGCTTTTGGCTGTGCAGGACAACGCTGTTTAGCGGCCTCAATAGCGGTCACAGTCGGAGAAGCAAGGCACACATTTACAGAAGCAATCGCTGAAATAGCCACAAAACGGTTAGTGGGTAATGGTTTAGATGAGGGTGTAGAAATGGGCCCTGTCATCAGTTCTTTCAGTAAAGAGCGAATTGAAAGATTAATTGAACAAGGTGCTGCTCAAGGAGCAAAGTTGTTGATTGATGGACGAAATCCACAGATTACTGGTTATGAGCAAGGTAATTTTATCCGTCCTACAATTCTAGAAAACATTAATCCAGCAGATGAAATTGCCCGCACAGAAATTTTTGGTCCAGTGTTGAGCTTAATAAATGTAGATAATATTGACGAGGCGATCGCTTTGGTCAATAGTGGTCAATATGGCAACATGGCTTGTTTATTTACCAGTAATGGTGCAGCCGCGAGAAAGTTTCGTTATGAAGCCGAAGCTGGTAATATCGGCATTAATATTGGTGTTGCTGCTCCAATGGCATTTTTCCCTTTTAGCGGTTGGAAAGACAGCTTTTTTGGTGATTTACATGGGCAAAGCCATCACGCAGTCGAGTTTTTCACCCAAACCAAAGTTATTATTGAACGTTGGCCAAATGAATGGTCGCGTCAATTTTAAGTCAAGCGTGCGCTCGTAATCTACTTAACAATGAAGGTATCAGAATACCGTTAATCAATCAAGTAAAAGCCTGGTTTGGCGTTGATCTAATTCACTTACCGATGCCATCAAATTAGATGGCAAGCGAAGATTGCACTCAACAATCCATTCAAACTGCTCTTTTGACATCCCTGGCGTCACCATTGAAATCAGGAGGTTTCTAATCAGTTCTTCAGCGTTGCTGCTCTCTAGAGCGTGTACTGCTGCATTGAGTTGCTCAGCAGTAAACACTGCCCCAAACTCTGCTATTTCTTGAGCATCCGCAGGTAGTTCTGCGACCAGAACAAACCAAGGGTTTTGTGCTGCTCAAAAAACGTTGGGTCATGGAGCGGACTTTTGGTTGGTTAATGGGATGTCGGCGATTGGTTAGAGACTATGAATTATTGCCTGAAACATCGGAGACATTTATCTACCTTGCTATCATCCGTATTATGGTAAGGCGACTGGCATAACATTTAACTTCTCAAAACTTTTCAAACAGCCTCTAAGGTTCAAGAGCACTATTTTGTCAATTTCAATGTTCTTTTTTGTATTGTAAAATACAAAATTAATGTTTTATTAGTTACAAAATTTCACCAAAACGATCTAGACACTAGAGCATTTTTTAAGCAATTATTGTATTGACCAATACTAAAACTTAAGTTATATAACTATTCTGTTGCCTAGCGGTTTAAGAATAATACTTCTGAAGTCGATCGCTTAGCTTCAGATTTAGTTATCTATTTCGAGATGCCAAAGTATAAAGCCAAGTATCTTATCTTAAGGAGAGTTTAAAATGTCTCAGCAAAGTTTTGTCGAATACTACGAAAATTTTTTAGCGGAACCAGGCAATTCTCAGTTGCGTGAGGCTTTGGATGCTACTGAAGCAGGCGAGTTTGCAAGAATCGCTGTTGAACAAGGCCAGTCTAACGGTTTTGATTTTAACGCTGACGACGTGAAATCTGTAATGATTTCCGCCGAAAGAAAGGTTCTAGGTTTGTCAACTGCTTCTCCATCTGTGAATATCCGGTCTATTAATAGCGTTAACGGTATTAAAGCAAGACCAGCTAACCGAGAATTGTCAGAAGATGAGTTAGAAAGTGTAGCTGGTGGACTAGCTTCATCCACAGTTAAAGAGACAGTTATGTGTTGCTGGTAGCCTTAGTTTCAGGCTTGCAGTATCACTACGAATGAACGTTGTGGCTGAGGGCGTTGCTAAATAAAAATATGTTTTAGGCTGACAAAAGGACAGAATAATATTTGAGATAGTGCAGTAACATCAAAGAGAATTTCTCAGTATTTTTTGCCTTTGAAATAGCACAGTGTTTTCTGATAGTGACGAGCCAAATGTCTCATATGAGTATTTGTGTTCTCAGTTTACCTCGGCATAATATATGTCCGATCAGCAATTTGATGGCTATCAGCATTCACCTCAATTCATATTAATATTTTCATGCAACGCCTACCAGAGAAACAAAATCTTAAGGCACTTCCAAAGAAAGAAATGGAGATGCCTAAGTTTTATTTTGTAAATCAGCATTAACAACACCAGTCTGATAAAAAGTTAGTTTTAAATTCATCTTTTTTTCTGCAACGCTAACCTTTTACTAGAATGGTTTTGATATCGCAATTTTCCAAAGCACTAGTCAAAACTTAATATACTGCGTGCTTAATACGACATATTATAAACCACTGAAATGCATTAAATTGCGTGTACTTATTATTACTCACAGTAATGGTAGGAGAACGAAACAAGCGAATGTGGCAAAATCTGAATGCTCCTAAGCTGAATCTTAATGGCACGTTTCGGACTGAAGAACCCAATTCTACTTGGGAGAAGCTACAAGAACTTCTGAGTGTTTTTGGCATCACGCGTGTTGCAGACATTACTGGCCTTGACTGCATTGGTATTCCTGTCGCTCAAGCAATCCGTCCTAACGGAAAAGCCTTTTCTGGTTCTCAAGGCAAGGGAATTTCCCTTCTGCTGGCGATGATCTCGGCGGCGATGGAATCTGTGGAGTCTTATCATGCAGAAAATCTCCCAGAACCGGAGATGGTTGCCTCCTATAAAGAAGTCTGCCGACATCATCAGGCAATCGATCCTAGTCTTTTAGAGCCAGGTAAGCGATCGCAGTCTTATCATCCCGATCGGCCGTTAGATTGGATTTGTGGAACCGATCTATTTACGGGGGAACCTGTTTACGTACCGCAGGCATATCTTGATTTAGACACCACAACTGAAAAACGCGATACTCATCTTTTCAGCACTTCTAGCAATGGACTAGCATCAGGAAACCATTTATTAGAAGCGATCGCTCATGGATTGTTTGAAGTCATTGAACGCGAAGCTGAGTGGCGTTGGTGGCGTTTTCCTCTGGAGGAACGGATTAACTGCTTGGTTGATAGTCAAACCATCCAGTCTCCTTTGCTGCAATCTTTACTCCATCAAGTTAAACTTGCCGGCGCGACAGGCGTGATTACTGACTTAACCTCGACTATCGGGATACCTACTTATAAATGCTTGATTAGTGACACCGAAAACTGGCATGGACGACCCACAGCAGCAGGCTGGGGATGCCACAGTTCCAAAGAAATAGCCTTAGCACGGGCGATTACTGAAGCCGCTCAGTCACGAGTAACGGTTATTGCAGGTAGTCGAGATGACATTCATCCAGATAGTTATGCCCTTGGACGCATCAGAATGCCAGGTAGCCCAGTGATGAAGTCTAGCAGCAAAAGACCGATCGCCACCCTGATTGATTTTGAAACTCAGCCTGAGCTTGCCTTTACTCCAACCTTTGCAGAAGAAATTCAACAAATTCTTGATTGTCTGAGTAATCAGGGATTTAAGCAAGCTGTCTTCGTCAATCATACGCGACCGGAGTATGACATTCCAGTAGTGCATGTCATTGTGCCGGGTATGCATCTCCCTTCATCTTTGTAAAATTTAACTAAATTTGGGGGTTTAAGTCCCCTGCCTAATTACGGCAGCAGGTTTTGTGTCGGAGTTTAAATCCCCGTCACAAAACATAATTACGAATTACGAATTACGAATTACGAATTATTTTAATATGCACTCGAATTCTTTGGAACCTAGTCAAATTCTCATCTTTCTTGGCCCTACGCTATCTGTTAGCCAAGCCAGTCAAATTTTACCGGCCCGTTATCTTGCTCCTGTGCGTTGTGGCGATATTCTTGCCTGTCTGCGGTTACAGCCGCGTGTAATTGCCATTATTGACGGTTTTTTTGACCAAAGCGCTTCAGTTTGGCATAAGGAGATTCTCTGGGCATTAGAAGCAGGCGTACGAGTATTTGGGGCCAGTAGCATGGGCGCACTCCGAGCCGCCGAACTGGAAGCCTTTGGCATGGAGGGATTTGGAGCTATTTTTACAGCCTACCGAGACGGACGGTACATCGGGGATGATGAAGTGGCGATTTTACATAGCAACCCTGAATCCCAGTTCCAACCCTTGACTGATGCCTTAGTAAACATCCGCGCCACAGTTAACTTGGCGGTAGATAAAAACATTATTGATGTGGCGATCGCTAATTTAATTATCAATTGTGCCAAACGGCAGTTCTTCACTCAACGACATTTGAGCCAAGCAGTGGCTGATGCCGAGGCGCGGGGGGGCGATGGCAAAGTTTTAGCCCAGTTTTGGGATTTTGTGCAAAATGGCGGCTATGTGGATCAAAAACAGCTAGATGCTGTTGGGCTGCTGAAACATGTGGCGGCTATGGTTGGAGAAAGCGATCGCACTGCTGCTAATAACCAGGTAAAGTTTCAACTCAACAAGTCCATTTTCATCGAGGAACTTCAGGCTAGAGTTGCTATCCGTCCATTACGGACAACATATTCCTGGTTGCCTCTGGCTGAAAAAGTATCCCAGGAAGCTAGATTTTTAGGTAGGGTTTATATTCAATTGCGTAATTTTGCTGGGCTACTGCGTTGGTGTGATGCTGTAGCCCAACAAAAGAACCTGCAACCCTCCGAAGCTGATTTAGCTGACGTTTACAATTCTCAAATATTGGGTTCGAGTTCTCTTAATGAACTAGAGTTAGAGCCAGCCCTAGTTGAACGTTTGGGTCGCATTCAGGCATTACTCAAACTTCATAGCGGACATGATGCCTTTGCCAAACAGGTGGAACAACTGCATCAATTCATCCTGACGATTGTTGGTAAAGATATCTCCTGGGCGAAGGAAGAGAGTAGTGCCGAACAAATAACAGTTAGCGAATTAGCGAGTTGCGAACGTAGGTTATACCGTCAGGTTGCTATCCTTTGGGCTTTAGCCCAACAGACAAACAGCCAATCTGAAGCGAGTTTAAGAATTAGTATTACTCAAAAAATTACGCAACACTTTTTCCAAGCAAGGGGAGTTACTAACGAGGCTGAATTTCCAGCTTGGCTATCAAGCAACTCCTTCACTGAAGCTGAATTTTATCAGATGATGGAAGCGATCGCGCGGCTAGAGGGATTTGTGAATGTACCCCGATGGTGGGGGCGAGGTATGAGCAACTATTTTTCAGTCACTGAGTGCTTTCTTCCCGATGCCTTAAGGCTGTCTGGATTTTATTCAATTTTAAGCAAAATAATTCAGTCGGCTGAACAAACACAAACCGATCCTTGGGAAGCTGAACTGAGAAACTGGCTTCAGGGAAATGCCTTTCCACAGGAATGTAACATTACCCAAGTGGCTTTTTGGCTAGATTTTAGCGAACCAGAAGAATTTGTGAAAAAACTGCAAACACGCCTGTAAATAAAGCTTATGTTTAGCCCTAACTTTGATTTTGAGAAATTAATTCAACCTATCGATACCGTAACCTTCTTTAAAGAATACTGGGAGCGGCAGTCCCTTGTTGTTTCAAGAGGAGACACAGATTACTATTCAGGTCTGTTTTCCATGAAGGATCTTGACTCACTCATTCGCTTTACTGGCATTCGCTATTCTGACTTTAAGGTATCGAAATGGGCAGAGGATTTGTCCAATCAAGGGAATAAATCAGGTGGGAAAGGCTCTATCGATCCCAATGCATCTCCTAGTATTTATCAATTTTATGATGCCTATCATCAAGGCAATACTTTGTGTCTTTTTCATCTGCAACAGCATTGGGAAGCGATCGCCATACTTTGCAGAAATCTGGAACAATATCTTAATCATCCCGCGAATGTCAATCTTTACCTAACCCCTAAAACTGCTCAAGGATTTCCTCCCCACTTTGATACACACGATGTTTTTGTTCTCCAGCTTTCTGGAACTAAACTCTGGCGCACTTATGATTCCTACTGGGATTTGCCTTTGCCTGAAGATGCTCGGCGATTACCACAAGAAGTACTGCGGGAACAACTGAACGCACCCACTCATGAAGTTGAACTCAAGCCAGGTGACTTGTTATATATCCCGCGTGGTTTTGTGCATGAAGTTAAGACCTTGGATAGTTCCTCACTTCATCTCACCGTAGGTATTCCTGTTTATCGCTGGGTTGACCTGATTCAGGAGGCTTTGACATCGATTGTGCAGCAAAATGTCGAATTTCGCAAAGCAGTTCCTGTTAGCTTTCTGCGTGAAAATGATGCCAGGACGCAGACTAAAAATCAATTGACAGATTTACTCAAAACCTTTGCTAGTAGCGCCGACATTGACGATGCGGTTGAACGGCTGACCATTAAGTTTATTGGCTCACTGTCTCCACTAGCAGATAGCCATTTCAGTAAATTGGACGAATTGCAACAAATTGACTTGGATACCCTCGTTGTTAAACGCCAAGGAATGATTTGTACAACTGTGAGGAAAGGAGATGCAGTGATGATTCAATTTCCTCAAAACAGAGTTGAAGGGCCGGACTATGTAGAGCCAGCTTTCCGCTTCATTGCTGAGTCAAAAGCTGCATTTCCCATCAAATCGTTGCCCGACTTTGCCAGTGACAATAGCAAAATCGTGTTGGTACGCCGTTTGCTCAAAGAAGGATTGTTAACGATTGTTTGAAAAGAAAATACAACAAACCCAACCCTTACTAAGGTTAACGTGAGTTCGATAAAGCTAATTACCCCCCTTAATCCCCCCTTATAAAGGGGGGAAATCGAAAATCTAGTTCCCTCCCCTTTACAAGCTACGGTGTACACACAAGTCGGAAATAGTAGTCTGTGAACGAATAATTGACGAGTAAATTCTCTGTAGAGACGGCGATTTATCGCGTCTTGTGAACGTGTCAGTCTTTTAGACGCGATAAATCGCGTCTCTACATGAGGGCTTTCTGGCTTATCCCAAGCGTATTGGAATAAAACTGGATCTGACTTGTGTGTACACCGTAGCCCTTTACAAGGGGGAGCCACTGCGTTGGGCGGCTTTGCCGACTTGAAGCATGTGGCGTTAGGGTTAGGGAGGGGTAGAATATCGAACTCACGTTAAAGTTACAGTGTAGACACGAAATCTTTGACCTGAACCTTTATTGCATCGACCTGCACCTTTATTGCATCGACCTGAACCTTTATTGCATGGACCTGCACCTTTATTGCATGGACCTGCACCTTTATTGCATCGACCTGCACCTTTATTGCATCGACCTGCACCTTTATTGCATTGACTTGCACCTTTGATGCATCGACCTGCACCTTTATTGCATCGACCTGCAAAAATTAACTCACCCAATGCTAAGCAGCAATTTTAATAAAAATAGTAACTAATGGTCTGTGCCATTAAATATCATGGCTCATTCTTAATTTTTCTTCCTTCGCGCTCTTTGCGTCCTTTGCGGTTCGTTTCTGAAACCTCTCGAAACTAATGGGACAGACCACTAGGCAGGAAGCCAGGTGTGTAACCAACTATCTCGGCGCTTGGCAAAGTCGTAAAGCAAATCTGGCCGTTTCTCGCGCAAGCACCAGAGGGCTTGATGTTGGGGCATCGCAGTGCTGGCCAGACCTTTGAGAATTGCCATTTGGCGTTGCCAAGTGGCTCGATCTTCCACGGGTTCCATAAAGCGGGCGGGTACTTGTTGCCCAGCTAATAGTGTGTCATAGGAGTGATCGTCAGAGAAAAAGTCTGGAGGATGTAGTGTATAAAACAGGGAATTTCGGTAAGAGAGGGGGGCCCGCTCAGTAAACAACGCTAATCGCTCTATTGCGCCAGAGATATCTGTATCCCTGTTGGCTGCTTGCCAAAAGGGAGTAGATAGACGGTGATTGAACTTGTAATGAATTCCAAGGAACCAACGCAGGGCATCCCAACGATCGCTCATCTTGCGGTTGAGTACGGATTTGACCGCCTCATCTCGCTTTGATGCTGGAAAGTTGGTAAGTAAAAGTTCTAATTCCAAAACGATGGTGTGGATGGCTGTCGATTCTAACGGTTCAACAAAAGCATAGGAATTGCCGATCGCCACAACGTTGCCTTTCCAAAAATCCTCGTGTCGCCCGGAACGAAACTTCACAAGCCAAGGGTCGCCCATCCCCGGATTTTTGGCACGCATTTCCTCTAAAGCTTGGTCATCGCTACAAAATGCTGAAGAAAATACGTAACCTCGATGATCGGCATCTTCAAAGGGAATATTCCAACACCAACCATTATTCATGGTTTCGGCTAGGGTGTAAGGTTTAACAGTACCATTATTGGGGACAGTAGCAGCGATCGCTCGATCAGTGCTGAGGGTGTCTTGGTAACTCACAAATTTTGAGCCAAGTTTCTGCTCTAGCAACAACGAGCGGAAGCCTGAACAATCAATATATAAATCGTAAGTTAGTTGCCGCCCATCCTCGGTAATTAAATGGGTAATGGTTTCACCATCGGCAGATATCTGGGCATCAGAAATTTGCACATCGATATGTTCTATCCCGGCGGCGATCGCTTCTTCTTGGAGGTAACGAACGAACCGCCGATTATCGAGGTGATACGCCCAGCGAATCTGGTGAAGTAGAGACAAGGGAGTACCATCGCCGCGATCGAAAATCGGAACGCGATCGGCACTCATCAGCATTGCCCCCAATGACTGATTGTTCAGCGTTGAATCATAAAGGAGAGATTCTAGCAAGCGTCCGCGCTGAAACGGAAACGTAAATTCATAATCATCGGGCAGTCCCCACTGAAACTTAATCCCTAACTTCCACGTAGGACGAACTCTCTCATAGAAATCAACGATATCTAGCCCTAAAAAGCGGGGACTATGGAGAAACTTAACGAGTTCTGGAGTAGTTGCCTCGCCCACACCAATCACGGGAATGGCACTCGATTCCAGCAAAGTCACCTTGATGTCTGGTCTGAAAGCGCGAAAGGCTAAAGCTGTGAGATAACCAGCCGTACCGCCCCCCAAAATGCCCACAGTTTGGTAAGCGTCAGCTGCTGGGGGGATTCCTGCCTTAGGTGAATTTGGCCAGATCCGCCCAATTTCTTCAGCAGCAGCAGCGATCGCGCTTCGTTCCATAACTCCCAACGGTTCATCTATTCGTGGGGTACACTCGTGACACTCACTACTAGGGAGAAGCCGCTTAATGGTGCGACCCTCCTCTGTAATTTTCAAAACGTTAGTTGCACGAATTGGTGTTAAAGTCGGCCCTAGAAGGGAAATAGCTTCTTCAAGACAAGCCTGGGCTACAGAGGATAAAATTCCGCTATCCGCCTTAGCAACGATTGGGGTTGAAAGTTGCGGCCAAATATCTTCAAAAACAGGTGGCAACCCTTCTAAAGTGATGACTCGACAGCCAAAACAAGCGGTTGCACCTCGAATAACTGTTGGGCCGATGAGTGCTGTTTCCTGGGAAGCGGTGACAAATAAACATGGAGTGCCACTGGCTAGCGCCGACTTGTTGACATCTAACAGTGCCTGAAATGGTATGCCTTCCAAAGCACAAACAACAAAGTCGAATTCTTTAAATAGTTGAGATAAGCCAGAGATACTAACAGAGTCTAGACTATCTTGGTATACTGTCGGCGCTAGCGATGACAGATATGTTGAAGTGCCGTTGACGAGTATCCGTTCTTCCTGAAGGACGCGAAACTCAAGCGTTTGACAGGATGCAAAATTCTTCAGGTAAAAAGCGCGGCGATTCTCAAAACCTGCGGCAGCAAAGGTTTTATCGAGAGTATCAAGTAATTGGTGATTGCCTAGTAAAGCGATCGCCTTTTGGCCTGCTTGCTTAGAGGCTATGGGCAACTCCCAGTGATGATTTTGGGGTGCGGCTTCAGTTACTACCTCTTCAATAATATCTAGCTTAGTTAAAGCCAAGACAATCTCGTTTAAGTAATTGCGTAGGCGTAGCCCGTCGTAGACATCGCCAAAATCTGCAAGTTCAGCATAAATTCTTTCAAGGGGACGAACTCCATCAATCAGCGCCAACATTTGGCGGATAATGTTGGGCTGAATGCCTTCGAGGACAAACGCTTTGCCGCCTACCCAACTACAAACCTCACCCGCTTCGCTGAGGATTAAATGGGCATTAGGATTAATTCGAGGCACCTGGGGAATGTTATCTATGAAGTCAGCCATTGACATTTTCTTTCTTTAACAACCTGAATCGCCTGCTGGATTGGTAAGGCGTTAGCACAATTTTTGATGAAATAGTTTTTGACTTGTCGCCAATTATCTAAATCCAAGCTGTCATTGTTGCTTTGATACTTTGTGGCAACCTGTTGACCCATAAGCAGATTTAGATAGCCGTTATATCCAAAAACACTATTTTTGCGAAGTAGAATTTGACCGATTGGCGATGGGCCATTGTTTTGAAAAAAGTCTACTACTGTTTCGGCATCACCAATATCGGTTTTTTGCCAGCACTGTCGCCAGAATTCTGATTCCACTCGGCGATTGAACTTAAAGTGAATCGATAAAAAGTCACGAATATCATCCCACTTTTGGGCGATCGCTCGATTCGCTAGATTAATTAATCCTAGGGTTGGTTGCTGGTCTGAATCAATCAACACATCACACACACATTTAATGGTTTCGCCAATCATGTGTAATCCTGTTGATTCTAGCGGTTCGACAAAACCCGATGCGTTGCCAACGGCGACCACATTTTTCACCCAAAATCGTTGATGTCGCCCTGACTTGAACCTAATAAGATTATGCTCATCGCCCATCAAGGGATTCTGACGTTTCATCTCTTGCAGAGCATCATCGTCACTGATAAAAGCAGATGAATATACATAGCCACGGTTAACTTTATCCTGCAAATCAATTTGCCAACACCACCCATTCTGCATGGTTTGAGCGGTTGTAAAGGGCTGGATTGGATCATCTCGCATCCATGTGCCTGTGACGGCAGAATCGCAAAATAAGCTGCTAGAAAAACTGCAAAAGGGTTCTTGCAGAGTTTCTCCTAACAACGTGGAGCGAAAACCAGAACAATCAACAAATAGATCGCCAGCCAATGTTGTGCTGTCATTAAATATCAGTTGGCGAATGTAGCCATTTTCTCCGACTTCAATATTTACAACAGCTTTATCAATAATTTTGATGTCAAGTTCTGATACTCTTTTTTCTAAGTAAGCAACGAAACTTGTATTTTCAATATGGTATCCAAAGCGTTCATCAACAACAAAATCGCCATTCTCTCTTTGGAAGCAAGGCGATTTATTCTGCTCCATTAACAGTGAATAAATACTCGATTCTGTAGTTGAATCAAGACAATAATAGGCAGTACTTTTACTCAGAACACTGAGTTTATCTGCCAGATGAGTTACAAAAGGATAGTTAAAGTGAGATTGACTAGAATCCCCCCAAATAAACTTAATTCCTAGTTTCCAAATAGGTTGTGTTTCTTCATAAAATTGCTCTCGATTTAATTCTAAATACTTATGAAGAAACCAAGGTATCCAGGCGGTAGTCGCTTCACCCACTCCAATAACGGGAATGTTCGTGGAATGGACTACGACCACATTCAACCAGGGTATCTTCACCTTCAAGGCTAAGGCAGAGAGAAAACCAGCACTACCTCCGCCCAAAACTACGACATTATGTATTGTTTTTTCCACATCTATGAAACTGTCTATCAGTAATGTTCTGTACTCTAGTATGCAAGCTTCATGGAATTTGGAAATTATTTGCTACCAATCTTAGCAATCGATCCTTTGCTTCTTAACTTCCTTAAAGATTTTCCCCTTCTAATGTTTAAATCGGCTAGGATTTTCTGACAGTACCAACAACGGAAACAATTCTCATGCGTGTCACTATCTGTGGTCATGCTGCTTTATACATTGAAACTATCGATCAACGCATCCTGCTCGATCCATGCTTCTCGGATACACTTGTCGGGGGTACACTTACTTACCATCCCGGTCGGGTATTTGAATTAGACAAACTACCAAACTTGACAGCTTTGGTAGTGACTCATGGACATTTCGATCACTTTCATTTAGAAACCCTCCAGAAGTTGCCGCGCGAACTGCCTGTAATTACTGCGGATGAACCGGCACTGGTCGAACAGCTGCAAAAGATCGGATTCTCAAAAATCATAATCTGTCAGCCTTGGCAAGCGATCGCCTTGGGAGAAACTCACTTGCTCCCCACTCCTTCAGACCATGAAGAACCAGAGTTTGGGCTGTTAGTTCGAGATGCAACTGGCACATTCTGGCACATGGCAGATGCAGAAGTGACGGTGGAAATTGGAGAACGAATTACGCAAGAATACGGTGCTATTGATTTAATTTCAACCAAGTATCAGCCAGTAGTACGTGCCAGTATGGGCTATTTGCACGGTATGGGAGCAACATTCGATCGCCAAGGGGTAGTTAGTTGGCTGGAAGCGGCGTGTGCTTGCAACCCGGCTTTGGTGTTCCCTTACGCTTCAGGTTTGTGCTTTAATGGTCGGCACAGCTGGTTTAACCGCTATGCTTTTCCCTTAAGTTCGGAGGAAACGGTTCGCTTGTTGCAACGTCGGCTTGGTTCCCCAGAACGAGCCAAAACCGTGCGTCCCGGTGATGCGATCGAACTTCAAGCTGGACAACCTCCACAACGACACGAACAGTCAGCTGATTTCGTTAGAGAAAAGCCATCTCCTGCCTTGCGCTGGGAACCAATCGATATCAGCACCCTCACAGGATTGTCTACACCAGAAGAACGGCGTACCTTGCAACAAAAGCTAGATGTATTCTTGGCAGGGCCGCTGGTTTCATGGCTCAAACATCAAGTCAAACAGACTCACAGCAGTTGGACTAGTTTCCCTGCCGAGGAGGTTGTTTGGCAGTTGGTGGTTCATGCTGGAGATGGAGAACGGTTAAACTATGCCATTGATTTTCGTTCAGAGGATTTTTCTGTCTTCCCAGGCGAGCATCCAGAAGCAAACTTTTTTACCCACGTCGCCGGACAAGCTCTTGACGATGTGATGGCGGGCAAAATGCCGGGACTAATTTTTTGGCTGGCGGGTGAGGCTCGTAGTTATGAAAAGGTCATTTCTGTACGCAATGGGCGTTTCGAGTGTCCAAAGTGGCCAAAGACACCCGAAGATTTCCCCTCAGACCCACTCACTTACTATCTCCGTCATTTTGGGACTGGCGAAACTTCTCTCGTTCAGGCTGATGACCAGTCTGAGAAAGCGCCATCACCAAAAAGTGCCAATGATATTCAGATTCTCACCCGTTTAGGGGAAAACGAAGGAGTGATGAACAAAAAAGTTCTACTGGCTTATTTGGCAGTTCAAGAAGCAGAGCGCTTGGGGCTGAAGATTTCTGAGATGGAAATTCAAACAATGTCCGACTCTTTTCGAGAGCAGTTTGATTTGCTCGATAGCGAAGATACAGAGCAATGGTTAAAGGAAGCAGGCTTGAGTCTTGAGGGATACTCAGCCGTGATGCGAGATTTCACCGCAGTCCTGAAGCTGGAGCAGCATTACACTAGGGTAATTGAGCCACTCCTCGCCAATCATCGGCGCGTAGCTACAGCTAGATATGCCCGCTCCCGACGGGATACCAACGACTGATGAACCATCCCAGAAAACAATTTGAGCTTGCCCCCGTTGGTATCTTGCGGGCTGCTGCTTGGCCAATTGAGAATATTCAGAGTTTTGGGGATCGGGAACTTGCCAGCCTAGCTTTGGCAGCAAGCCGCACAAAGGATGCTCATACCTGGAAGGAATATACAACAGCTTATCAGCAAGTGCATGAAGACGAGCGCGATCGCCTTTGGCAGATGACCGTAGCAGATTCATGGTTTATGAAAGCGTTGCTGTTGTCTAATCCGTCACTCGTTACGGAGGTACAGCGCGGGCTGCCACAAAGACAGGGAAAACGGACTAAAAAAATTCGGCATCTGGAGACGGCGCTGTATCGTTATCTAGCACGGGCTGCGGGACGAACAACACCTTATGGCTTATGGGCTGGTGTGAGTTTAGTCGAGTTTGCTAAGACAACGCGGCACGATCCGGCTGCGGCTGAGTATTCATTTACACCCGATCTGCGTCCCTTTCAAACAATATTGCGATCGCTAGCTCAACGCTCAATTTATCGTGAAAATGCAACTTGGCGATTAAATCCCACCTTGAGACGACAAGCAGATGGTTCCTGGCACTTTTGGGGTCGCACTCCACAAGGGTTAGTCGAGCAGCGTGAGATTGAATTCCAAGAAGTCGTAGACATTTTATTGGAAGAACTGACCAAACTAGATCTGGGAACATTAGACGAACTAGCCAAAACGGTAGCAGCTTCACCTCGCTGGAACCATACAGCAGAAATAGGAGATATTTTGAATATCTTCATTGATGGCGGTGTGCTTTTAGGCGGACTAGACTTACCCCATCGCTTTGAAAATCCTTGGGAAGCCTTAACAGTGGTGGCAGACAAGCTAATCGAGCCAGATCGGTGTCTCTGGAATAGTTCTATCCAAAAACTGCATTGCCTTTGTGATACTCTCGCGGCAAAACTTGAGGTGATGTCTCTGAATGCACTTGCAGATTCTCTGCAACAAGCAAAAAGCTTTATTCAAGAACTCGCCCAAGCCCTTGGTGTTTCCCTCGTCCAGCTATCCGAGCCAGTGTTGCACTGCGATTTGGGGCTACCGTTTCGGATTGCCATTGATGAGGTGCAGCAAAACGTTTTGTTGGAAACACTTGCAGATTATGAATGCTGTTGGATTCAGGGTGCAAGTCCAGCGTCGGCAATGCGGATGGCGTTTCGTGAGCGACTGAAACAGGAATTTGCGACGGGTATTGCACTAGGGGATCTCAAATCCACCCTGGTTTCCGAAATGAGAACGGCTCATAGCCATCCTGAAGTTGTGACTCGGTTAGCAGCATGGGAGCGATCGCTGTTGCAAAATACAGAAGTAGTCGTTCTCGAAACCAGCAACAATTCGCCAAAGTCGGTGTCTACACCTCCTTTCGGTTGCTTGTTCGCGGGTATATTTGAATCTTTTCAACTGGTAGTTCACGGGATTAGTGACGAGCCGGTGCGAATCTTTGCTCGGTTTAAAGACTTATTGAATAAAAATAATTTATTGCATTCTTGGTTTCAAGAAAAGCTTGACTGTTTGGCAAGCCAACATCAAATTCAAATCGCAGAACTAAAAAGTCCTTTTGAGTCAAATCCAAATGTACTGGCTCGTCCCCATTTCAACCTTCTTCCCATTGAGTTATGGGGGGCGAGTCAAGATACTCCATCCCTAGCCGATGCAGAAATCTTTCTAGACCCAAAAACACAACTGCCTTTTTTAAAACTACATTCCCTCCCCAACCCAGTAGCAGTTTTCTGGTTTTCCTTGGCTGCGGTTAATGCCCGTGACCCCATCTCTGAACAATTACTTTGGACTAGCTTTCAAGATAATCCGACGGCGATCTTTCGTGCTGCCACCCTACCGATGCAGATTGAACTGACCGCGCCTCGTTTCACTCCTCGCGTTCAACTGCCAAAAGCAGCGATATTACGTCCTCGGAGGACAGTTTTGAGCGGGCAAATCTTAGCAGAACTCGCCACGTTATCTGCAACAGAGCTATTCGCAAAGTGGCAGCAATTAGCTTCTGAGTATAGCTGGTCGATGCTGCTCAATCTGCAAATAGAGGGCAAGCATTCACTTATTCTGCATCGAGATAGCCCTTTAGCCCTTGAATCCTTTTTCAAAAAAGACCTGCAAAAACAAACCCGATGGCTAATTGTAGAAGAGTTAGTCAATCAACCTTGGCTAGTTGACCCAAAAGGACAGCATTACATGGCAGAACTGGCCTTACCCTTTGCCCGTACTGAACATGGGTGGTCGTTGCGTACAGGAAATAGCTCAGTTATATGATACGCCGAAGATTAAGCAGCACCATTGGATTCCAACTCATCTACCAAGACGAAACCCAGTTTGGTAGTGCCATAACGGGACAATGCGATACTCTCATCCGTCGCTACTGCGCCAGCATTGCAGCACACCGCAATCAATACGGGCTTGCAGATGTGGTGGCTCATTCCCGGGAATTACTGGCAGCGACAATGGTTTCCGGTGGTCTTGCAGATTTGTATCAGCGTCCTGGTGTCCTCTTGGAAGATTGGCTTTATCCCGATACCAAAGCTGTTAAACCTGTTGCGCTTCAGTTAGAAGGTAATACTGGCGAAAGTATCGTCATTCTAGAACTATCACCCCATCTCCTGTCTGATTTGGCTTTGTATTTAGGAGAATGGCAACAAGGAAGTACAGCTCCGACTACAACCATTGCCCGCGAGTTATGGAACGTGTTGAGTGACTATGGCGCACTGGTTGACTTCAATGAACTATCCGTCAAGCTAGAACTTGGCCATGCTACCTTTGTAGGTCATTCAACCCTGCGGCTCAGTGATGGCAACTCTAGTATTCTCTTCGATCCATTTTTGTTGCCCAAGTCTGAGGTATATCCGCCAAACTACCAACCTCTGAGCTTAGAGGAAATGGGGCAACCCAATGCTGTATTCATCACCCACTCTCACCCCGATCATTTTGATTTAGGAACCTTGCTGCGACTTGGTGCAAACGTGCCAATCTTCGTTCCCGAAGTCAAGCGAGAATCTGTGTTGGCGATCGACATGGCATTGCGGCTGCGTCAGCTTGGGTTCAAGAATATTCACACACTTGGCTGGTTTAACGAAACCCAAATTGGTGGGATGCGAGTTATTGCCTTACCCTTCTACGGAGAACAGCCAACGGTTGCTGAGGCACTGCATCCAGAGATTCGCAATGAAGGTAACACCTATCTCGTCGAGTACTGCGATCGCCGTGTTGCACTGACAGCAGATTCAGGAAGTGACTGTCTGGGAGATGTCAAAAAACTGGCAGCCGCAGCCTTAGAGCGTTATGGTTGCCTTGATACTTTATTTGGAGGATATCGAGGTTTTGGGCTGTATCCGATTCAATATCTCTTTTCATCAGTCGCTCGCTATCTTCCTTTTGTACCAGAGAAAAGCTGGCAAGTCCGCCAAAAAATGATGTGCGATGCCGATGATTTAATTGATGTAGCTGAAATCTGGAATGCCAAACGAATTGTACCGTACTCCGATGGCGGCGCTCCTTGGTATTGGCAGCGCGGTCTTGGTCCTTGCCTTGATGGATCGCAAGCACACATCATGGCTGTCGATCCAACCCCAGAGCATGTTTGCCAGGTAGCGACTGTGCGCTCTGGAACCCGCAAAGATGGCGCGATCGCTTCTCCTGTATCGATTTGCTTGCTTCGCCCTGGAGATGCTCTTGCATTTGCTCAAGAGGATACGCAAGTAGTTCAAAACCAATCTTGGCCATATATGGCATCACCGCGATCGGGTAGCAAGACTATATCGTCAAAAATCTGTGAAGAAAGCTCATAACGTTTCAGGTGGAGCCACTCATCTTCAATGCGTTTGAGAATTTCATCCACGTCCATAATTATTACGACCTTATAATCTTTTTCTTCATAACGAATGGACTTGTATTCTGAACCAAAACCATCAAAATTCTTCCAGGTGTTTTGGTTGTCGTGAGCGAAACCGTGACAGTGGGCATCGCCCAGAATAACCTCACAACTTCCTCAAATTGTTGATCTATAACGATATAAGCTCAGGTAAAACTTTAGTAGGCATCTTGCGATCGCACATTTATAACTAAAACATTTATAACATCAGCATGGACTCTCACACAGTCAATAAAAAAAATACCCCAAAAGAGCATCCGAGCGGTGATAAACGCTTCAAAATACTTGATGCAACCATGAAGCGCCATCAATATCAGCAGGATGCACTAATAGAAGTCTTACATAAAGCCCAAGAACTTTTCGGTTATTTAGAAAATGACTTGTTACATTACATCGCCCAAAGCTTAAAACTCCCACCCAGCCGAGTATATGGCGTAGCAACTTTTTATCACCTGTTCTCTCTCGCACCTAAAGGCACACATACCTGCGTTGTGTGTACGGGTACAGCTTGTTACGTCAAAGGTGCAGAAAACTTACTAACAACTGTAGAAAAGTGCGCCAAAGTTCATGTAGGTGAAACCACCCCCAGTAGTGAACTTTCACTGTTAACAGCAAGATGTTTGGGCGCTTGTGGGATTGCGCCTGCGGTTGTTTTTGATGGTACTGTATGCGGACACCAAACGCCAGAGTTAGTTACTGAGCAAATAGAAAAATGGTTGATATAGCAGGAGGCAGAAGGCAGGAGGTAAAAGTATTACTATTCCTAGCTTCCATGCTTTCAAAATGTCCTAATCTGTGTGACTACGGCTATATCAATTAAAAATTAAAAATTAAAAATTAATAGATTCAGATGTCATAAGAGTTTCCAGGTTTAAATCTGTCCTATTCTTTTTTCAACTTGGTATAAAACATGGATCTAACTGAACTACAGGAAATAGCTCATAAGGAGCGCACCAACTCTAAGCCGACTCGGATTCGTTGCTGTATGGCGGCTGGTTGTCTGTCATCTGGTGCTGTCGCGGTTAAAGAAAGTTTAGAAAAGACAAAAGCAGAAATAGGACTGACAGATAAAGTTGAAGTTCGCAGTGTTGGTTGTATGGGTTTGTGTTGCCAAGCCCCTTTGGTGCAAGTTGATCGCTCAGAGGTGCAAGGCTTTATACCCCTACTATACGAAAAAGTGACTCCTGAAATTGTCTCCTCCATTGTGGCTGAATTGCAAGGAGATGAAATAAAAGTACAAAAAGGAGATTTGAACCAGCCATTTTTTACTAAGCAATTACCCATTGTTTTAGAGAATAGCGGCAAAGTTGACCCAGAACGTATAGAGTCTTACATTGCTGCTGATGGCTATCAGGCACTTTATCACGTGCTGCGAGATCGGACACCAACTGAGGTAGTGGATGATATTACCCGTAGTGGGTTACGGGGAAGAGGTGGTGCTGGTTATCCTACGGGTGTAAAATGGGCAACTGTTGCCAAAGCGAAGGGCGATGCCTACGGCGCGCACAGCGAACGCAAATTTGTCATCTGCAATGCAGACGAAGGCGATCCCGGCGCATTCATGGATCGGAGTGTTTTAGAGAGCGATCCGCATCGGGTTTTAGAAGGAATGGCGATCGCTGCATACTCTGTAGGTGCTAACCAAGGTTACATTTATATTCGTGCCGAATACCCCATCGCTATCAACCGTCTGCAAATTGCTATTCGCCAAGCCCAACGCCTCGGTTTATTAGGAAGCAATATTTTTGACTCACCTTTTGACTTTAAGATTGATATTCGCATCGGTGCAGGTGCTTACGTTTGTGGTGAAGAAACCGCTTTAATGGCATCAATTGAAGGCAAACGCGGTACACCTCACCCCCGTCCACCTTACCCCGCAGAGTCTGGTTTGTGGGGATTTCCAACTTTAATTAACAACGTTGAAACCTATGCTAACGTCCCTTGGATTATTCGCAAAGGTGCAGATGTATTCGCCAGCATCGGTACGGAAAAAAGTAAAGGTACGAAAGTTTTCGCCCTAGCTGGGAAAATTAAAAATACAGGCATCATAGAAGTGCCAATGGGAACAACCCTGCGGCAAATTGTCGAAGAAATGGGGGGTGGTGTGCCAGATGGCGGTACAGCCAAAGCAGTGCAAACAGGCGGCCCCTCTGGCGGCTGTATTCCTGCTTCAGCTTTTGATAGCGCGGTAGATTATGAATCACTCACTCAACTTGGTTCAATGATGGGTTCCGGCGGCATGATTGTCATGGATGAAAGTAGCAACATGGTAGATGTTGCTCGTTTCTTCATGGAATTCTGCATGGATGAGTCTTGCGGTAAGTGCATTCCTTGTCGAGTTGGTACAGTGCAGTTGTATAAATTGTTAACAAAGATTAGTGAAGGTAAAGCATCCTTTGCTGACTTGGAACTGCTGGAGGAACTTTGCGACATGGTGAAGCATACCAGTTTGTGCGGCTTGGGACAGTCAGCGCCGAATCCGGTATTTAGTACCTTGCGTTATTTCCGGGATGAGTATTTGACGTTAATTAAGTAAAAGCTCTACTTGTGATCGGAGGTGAGCAAATTGCCACGATTGAACAAGCTGAGTTTCGTTAAAGAATATACAGCAATTGTAGAGACGCGATTTATCGCGTTTTGAAAAGCCAATAGCTATTTAAAAATACTGAGGTAATAAATGTCAGTAAAAACTTTAACAATCAACGATAAATTAGTTAGCGCCCGCGAAGAAGAAACCGTTCTTCAAGCTGCCCAGGATGCAGGAATTCACATTCCGACTTTATGTCACCTGCAAGGGGTTACAGATGTTGGGGCTTGTCGGTTGTGTTTAATAGAAATTGCTGGCAGTAATAAACTTCAACCTGCTTGTGTGACAAAAATTACTGAAGGAATGGAAGTTCAAACAAATAGCGATCGCTTGCAAAAATACCGTCGCACAATTATAGAAATGCTATTTGCTGAAGGCAATCACATTTGCTCGGTTTGTGTAGCTAATGGTAATTGCGAATTGCAAGACTTAGCTATTGAAATGGGTATGGATCATGTGCGTTTAGAGTATCAGTTCCCGAACCGCAAAGTCGATATTTCTCACGATCGCTTCGGAGTTGACCACAACCGTTGTGTTCTTTGTACCCGTTGCGTGCGTGTTTGTGATCAAATTGAAGGAGCGCACACTTGGGATATGGCGGGTAGGGGGACAAATTCCCACGTCATCACTGATTTAAATCAGCCTTGGGGAACTTCAGATACTTGTACTTCTTGCGGCAAATGCGTTAATGCTTGTCCGACAGGTGCGCTTTTTGCCCAAGGATCGAGCGTCGGTGAAATGAAACGCGATCGCGCCAAACTTGATTTCCTAGTTACAGCACGACAAAAACAGCAATGGAACCTTTAAAAAACAACTGTTAATCCACCCAATTACGAATTACGAATTACGAATTACGAATTATTATGTCTCGTTTAAAATTAGCAACGGTTTGGCTAGGCGGCTGTTCTGGCTGTCATATGTCTTTTCTCGATTTGGACGAATGGCTAATTGATTTAGCAGCACAAGTGGATTTAGTTTTTAGTCCCTTTGCTGATACTAAAGAATATCCCGAAGGAGTGGATGTAGTGTTAGTTGAAGGTGCAGTAGCTAATGAAGAACATCTGCAAAGGATTCAGACAGTCAGAGAGCGATCGCAAATTCTTGTCTCTTTTGGCGATTGTGCTGTCACTGGTAATGTTACTGCTTTACGCAACCCTTTAGGTAGTGCTGAACCTGTTCTTCAACGTTGTTACATCGAAGCAGTAGATATTCATGGTCAAATTCCCTATGAACCTGGTATCGTACCAACTTTACTAGATCGGGTGATACCAGTTCATACAGTAGTCCCAGTTGATATTTATTTGCCAGGTTGCCCACCTGATGCAACTCGGATTAAAGCAGTATTAGAGCCACTGTTAAGAGGAGAAAAACCACACCTAGAAGGGCGGGAATTTATTAAGTTTGGTTAACCTCACAAGTTACTCAACTTCTTTATCTAAGTTGAAGGTAAGGCAATTACAAAAGAATTTGAGAAACAATTATGGCAATTAATTATCAGGAAAGAATTATTGCTTTATGGACAGTATTTTTACTAGGAACACTGTTTCATACACAACTGGGTTTAATGCCGCTTTTTCACGGTTTATCCGTTCTCGAATCTCAAAGAGCTACAAATATCAATGATATTTCTGGAATTATGTGGTTGATGTTGGGCTTTTTTGTGCTACCAATATTGGCAATTATAGTCACTGCTTTTACTGATTTCAAGCGCTATCGAATTATTCATTTTGGCTTAACTATCTTTTACAGCATCATGAATTTACTACACATAATTTTAGATTTATTTGTCCAGCCAGTTCTTTGGTATCAGATAGCCTTGATGGTCTTGTTATTCTTTGTGGGTTTATTATTAAACATTACTGCTTTTAAATGGATGCGGCTGTATAATATACCCAATAAATCGCAAAATAATCTAGAACATTCACCTTTTTAGCAGTTAATTAAAATTGTAATAACTATTAATTTCGTAATTGGTATGCAGCAACTTAAGCCTCATGCATAAAATTGAGATTTTAAACCTTAACTTTTGCTCCAGTAAAGCACAGTGTCAAGAAACTAAGTAAGTCGGTGAAAATAAACCTAACTATGTCACAGAATGTAAAATCAGCATAACCCTCAGAGAAAGTTTTAAAAACAGCCTTTGAAGAATACTGTGATGAATATCCAGAAGCCAAAGAAATTTATGAAAACTGGTGTAGTGGATAAGCTCCTCATCCTCAATATATTAACTTGATTTAAAGCTACCTTAGCTAGGGATCAAAATCATTATGAAAAAAGTAATCATCGACCCGGTTACGAGAATTGAAGGACACGCCAAAATCAGTATTTATCTGGATGATAGTGGACAAGTCAGCGATGCTCGGTTTCATGTCACAGAATTTCGTGGTTTTGAGAAGTTTTGTGAGGGTCGTCCGCTTTGGGAAATGCCAGGAATTACGGCGCGGATTTGTGGAATTTGTCCGGTGAGCCACTTGTTAGCATCAGCCAAAGCAGGCGATCGCATTCTTGCTGTTACAATTCCTAAAGCGGCTGAAAAACTGCGCCGTTTAATGAATTTGGGACAAATTATTCAATCCCATGCCCTGAGTTTCTTTCATCTTAGTGCCCCAGATTTATTATTAGGAATGGATAGCGATCCCGAAAAACGTAATGTCTTTGGCTTAATAGCAGCTGAACCAGAACTAGCGCGTGGAGGAATCCGTTTGCGCCAATTTGGACAAGAGATTATTGAACAATTGGGAGGGCGGAAAATACACCCATCTTGGGCGGTTCCTGGTGGTGTCCGCGAACCCTTATCGGCAGAAGGACGCACCCATATTCAGAACCGCATTCCAGAAGCACGCACCACAATATTAGATGCACTGGGTAGATTTAAAGGCTTACTCAATAATTATGAAAAAGAAATGCAAACTTTCGGGAATTTTCCTAGCCTATTTATGGGGTTAGTAACTCCTGATGGTTTGTGGGAAAATTACGACGGACATATTCGTTTTGTAGATAGTGCCGGGAATATCATTGCTGATAAACTCGAGCCAACTCGTTATCAAGAATTTATCGGTGAAGCAGTTCAACCGGATTCTTATTTAAAGTCTCCTTACTATCGTCCTTTGGGTTATCCCGATCGGAGCGACTATTGTCGTTTGGATAGTGGTATTTATCGAGTTGGGCCGCTAGCACGTTTAAATATTTGCAGTCATATTGGCACGCCTTTAGCTGATGCAGAATTACGAGAGTTTAGAGATTATGGCAAAGGTACAGTTACATCATCATTTTTCTATCACTATGCCCGATTAATTGAAATTTTGGCTTGCATTGAACGCATAGAAATTATGATGGATGACCCAGATTTCTTGTCTACAAAATTGCGTGCTAAGGCTGGTATTAATCAATTAGAAGCAGTTGGTTGTAGTGAAGCACCACGCGGTACATTATTTCACCATTATCAAGTAGATGAAAATGGCTTACTTCAGCAAGTAAATTTAGTCATTGCTACTGGTCAAAATAATCTGGCAATGAATCGTACAGTAGCTCAGATTGCCCGGTATTTTATTCACGGTTCAGAAATTCCTGAAGGTATGTTAAATCGTGTTGAAGCTGGAATTCGAGCCTTTGACCCTTGTTTAAGTTGTTCAACCCATGCAGCAGGACAAATGCCTTTGCATATTCAATTAGTTGGGAAAGATGGAAATGTTGTAAACGAAATTTGGCGAGATTAGGAAATATCACTTCCTGGGTTAACTTTCAGGCCAGAGGTGTACATCTATACTGTGTGATTGGCTGGCGGGGGTTGGCTAATTTGGCTTTTATGAATCTCAGATCACTATGCGATTTGCCGAGTCATTAACTGGGCAAATAATCCCTCTATAGTAGCTAGTTACTGGAAATTTCCTTGCTGTACAACCCGGCCTGCTTGCAATACATAAATGCGGTAAGCGTTGCGGATGCTACTAATATATTATTTAGTTGAATAATTGAACGATGGCGCGGAGTGATCGCGCCCAAGCGATCGCTATTTTCGCAATACTTTTCGGATAAGAAATTTATTTCGTGTTCGCGTAGCGTCTCCGAAAGGAGAAGGCACGCAAGGGAGCAGTGGATTAGGGTAAGTCTTCTCCCCTAATCCCCTGCTTATCCGCCCCTCTGCTCCCTCAACGAAGAGAGGTATTGGCTATTTTCGCTCTAATGAGACGTAGAGAGTATCTTGAATTATTGACAAAATACGCTTTATTTTAATCTCTTCCGAGTGCTTAGAAAGAGGCAGGAATATTAAAAAATAGTCCTTGTCCGAATTGATCTATCAAAAAGTCTTCCAGTTCAATCTCGTCATTATTCAAAACTTGAAACCAAGTCTTGAAGTTGTGCTTCAAAAAGTATCTGAAAGATTTCCATCTGAAAAGTTGCTGCCCAATGCTTGTGATTGCGACGCTCATTGTATTTTCCTCAGGTTGTTTCAAGTATGTGATTAAGAATTGGTTAAACAAATTGGCGTTTCACAACAAATGGATGAATTGTGATAAGCTGTTCTTAGGCAGTTATTGACAGGGGAAGCAGGCGGAGAGATTTTATAATTTGCAAAATCATCTCACTTCCTCTGCAACGCCAACAAATTAATCACTGTTCAGCGAACTCTGCACGATCGAATGTATTAAGGAAAAGAATTATTCTTACTACAAGGATCTAACTTCAACTGATTCAATATCTGCTGTAATTCCACTTCTGATAGATACTTCTCCTTAAGAGAGCTGAAGTACAACACCGCAGTTTCATAGCAGGCGGCAGTTATGTTAGTGCGCTCCTCTGGAGTTAGTGCTGCCGCTATTTTAACTGTCTCCTCCACATGGTTTACGTCACTACCTAAACAACTGTGCATTCGCAGGCAGCGAGTAGCATAGGTATTAGGTGGTAGTATTGCTTCCACTAGTTGGATGTGCTCTGCTTTGATATTCATTGCTAGACGTTCCATCGTATAGCAATACCCAACGCAACTAATTGGATCTGCTGCTTTTACGCTCTGAGTGAAGAAACTCAGCAAAGCAATAGCACTCGGAGGAAGAAGTGCTTTTACTACAGCTTCCGCTTCATATCCCATCGACTGAATATCAAGCAAGGCGAGGCGATCGTGACCTTCTTCTTCACGAGCTTTCTGGGTTGCCCACTGGGCTAAACTCGTGCGTCCCAATACAGCAAAGCGTTGAGCTGCTTCTTCCATTAATACTCGAGTAGAGTGAGTTAAATGGTACGAAGCCGCAAGTTGCCAGATCCAGCCGGAGGGAGTTAAAGCAGGTGGCTTGCAGTTTGGTAATGTATCTTTCGCAGCAAATACTATAGCTCTATCTAGAAGCTTGCGAGTCTTAGATATAGTGTCCCTGTTAAATATCTGTTGGATAAAGGGATTACTACTGTTTAGACTTAATTGGCCACTTTTGTTAGGTTTGTCGATGTTAGTTGAACGGAATAATAGATTCATGGCAAGTTTGTTTCATGGGTTGTTTCTACCCATTCACGAATAAGGTTGTAGAGAATAAAGCGTTGCAGAACCTCTCTTTGAGCACAAAGAACTTTAAATTGTGTCTTCAGGGAGGAGGGAATATATGCCTTGATATGTGTGATATTGTCTCGGTTCTCATCTGAGGTGTCAGTCATGAAAGAAGAAGTTGGTCCATCAGCTTTTACCCATTCGCTGATCAATACTTCCAAAACTTCACTCATTTTTAATCCATGTTGTGCACAGAGCGCTTTAAACCGAAACTTAAGCGCTTTCGGCATACTACCTTTAATCACCGTATATGCCTCCGGCTCCTCCTTATACATCCAGATTACAAAAACGAAAGTTCAAAAGTCCTTTGTGATCTAGGGTAAGTTTTCTAAAAAATTTCACCAGTAAAGACTAGTGAAGTTAAGAAAAAAGTTATTTACTAATGACAAAACTGCACGCATTTCAAGGAAATTCCAGAAAATAAAATATATAATTATGATAATCATTATAAAATTGGAAGGAGAGGCCGCCAACGGCAATTTCTACCTCCCCTTTGTGTTGTAAATTCAATGATAGTTCGATTTTTGGGTGGACAGAGGTGTCAATACAATTAACGGATTCGCTGAAAAAATTGTTGAAGGAAACCGCACAGCAATTAAAAGGTGCAGACAGACGTAAATTTATAGCACGAACAGTTGTGGCATTAGGACACGGAGGACAGTCTCTAGCGGAGCGAGAGTTAGGGTGGAATCGTGTAACTATTAGTAAAGGAATTAAAGAATTAACTACTAGTATGACTTGCGTAGATAACTATCGCAGTAGAGGGCGTTATAAAGCAGAAGTAAAACTGCCAAATCTTTTAGAAGATATCAAAAAATTGGTCGATTCACAAAGCCAAATAGACCCAAGTCTTCCAAGCAAAACACTGTATACACGCCTTTCTGCTGCTGAAGTGAGGCATCAATTGATTGAGAAATTTGGTTATAATGATGAAGAATTACCAACATCAGAAACAATTCGTGTCAAGTTAAATGATTTAGGGTATCGCCTCAAGGGAATTGCCAAAATTAAACCTCAAAAACATACCTGAAACTGACGCAATTTTTGAGCAATTAGCTATATAGCAATCTTATTTGATTGTGAAAATTTTAGTCTTGACTGTCCTTTTCCACTTGTACTGAGCGTACCCCTCCGGGGAAGCAAGCTACGCGTAGCGTCTCGTAGAGAAGCCGTTGGCGCAGCCTCTCGTAGAGAAGTGTTGGTTATTTATCCTTAGTTTTTTCTCACAAATAATTTAGGATTGCTATAGTACATCAAAAAGCTTCAGAATTCTGCTCACTGCACTCATTCGTTGCTCTTGAGTGCAAATATTTATCTTGCATAACAACCGTTTTCTTAGGATTTAAAATGATTATTATTTTGATGTATTGTATATTTTATTTTCTGTAACTATCCAATTATTGAAAAAGATAATAATTTACAATAATATTCTGTCTTCTATCTAAAGGATGAGATATTGATTATACTTCAGTTAAGAAGAAGCTAAAAATAACTTATTTTTTAGTTAAGTGAAAATAATGTCAAACACTAATTTTAAGCCTGACTGGTTGTAGCTATTGAAGTTATCCTATTTTTCTTCTCCAAGCTGGGCATTTAATTTTTAATATTTTCTTTATAATTTTCCTAAAAGTCTGGATCTTCACTAGTAAAACTCTGACAAAAGTAAAAAGATAGATAGCGAAAGGACTGAGGTAATGCGAAAACCAAAAGTAATTAACGCGAAATGCTAGCTCTTTCCTTCCCGTACTTTTGCTACAAGGCAAACATACTTAATCAATGCAACCTCAAGATGAAAGCTTGAGAAGTAACTTCCAATTTTTGTAGATTCAAAAATTCATTTTTTGCAAATAATTATTTAGTCACAACGAGGTCAGTTGTCATGGTTCAAATTCTTGAAAATCCAGCAGTCAAGCAACCACCAATTAGTAATAGAGTTGAAAGTTTTTTGCTAGATATGTTCGATAATGTTTGCCACGCTATTGAGGAAATAGATGGAAGTAAACTTCACGAACAACGCTGGACAAGAGATGAAATAGGGCAATGGGTACAAGGTGAAAATAGTAACGGTGCTATCTATATCGACAAGTCGCTGCGGAGCGGCAATGTATTTGAAAAAGTAGGTATCAACTACGTATCAATGCAGGGTGAATTACCTCCTGGTGTCACCTTCCGAGGATCGGATGTTGTGATGGCTGACCCAACAACTATAACGCCAGATGAAAAAGGTACTTCTTTCTTCGCTACGAGTACCAGTGTTGTCATTAATGGATCTAATCCAATGATACCGACAGCACACGTTAACTATCGCTACTTCCAATTGGGTGATGGCACTGAACCTGGTTCTTGGTGGTTTGGTGGTGGAGGTGATTTAACACCAATTTACTTATTTGAAGAAGACGCAGTTCATTTTCATCAAGTACATAAAGCAGCTTGCGACCAACACGATACAGAACACTATCCACGCTTGAAAAAGTGGTGTGACGAATACTTTTATCTTCCTCATCGCAGTGAGTGTAGAGGTGTAGGTGGAATTTTCTTTGACAATTTACAACATTCTGATGTCGAAACTCTACTTTCCTTTGTAAAAACTTGTTCTGAAGCTTTCATCCCTGCTTATTTTCCGATTGTCAAACAACGTAAGGACATGGAGTTTACTGAACAGCAGAAATATTGGCAACGCATCAGACGTGGACGTTATGCCGAATTTATTCTCCTGCATGACAGAGGTGTTCGATTTGGATTGGCAAGCGGCATTGTAAGTACCCAAAGTGTCCTTAATTGTATGCCTGGAGAAGCTTTTTGGAACTATAACGACCAACCCGCTGCTGATAGCGAAGAGGCAAAGCTTCTAGAGGTACTGAGAAATCCCCAAGAGTGGGTGTAAAGGCGTTAACAGCAGATTTGAAAACAACAGCCGATAAAAAATGTTGGCTACCCAAATCCTAATGCCGTTTCACCTGAAGATTGATACAGATTGCAGGGAAATAAGAAAAGTAATTTGTATCGAGAATTGAGTGAAATGGTATAAGAAGCGCCTAATTTTTACTCTTCGCATTTATTTAGAGAGAGCCTCTAAACAGGAAGTAACAAGGTGTTTATGGAAAAATTGCCGACAAGTATTTTGCTAAGAATTAACAAATCATTTCGTTGGTCTAACTCAACTGAATTAGCCAACTTAAAAACTGAAATAACCAAGTTTTTACAAGTTCAATGGTTGAGTTATTTCTCCATTGAGCAACTGCGGGAAGTTGACATTGTATTCCTGTGTATGTTTTTTAGCAGATATCTAGCGTTGACGCTCATTTTACTATACTTATGGAGTTCAATTCATGTTAGTCCTGAATCACCAAGGACATGCTAGCCCTGAATTAGCCAGGATAATAAACTCCATCTTTGAGCAGGATACCAAAGATTTGATTGACAAGTTTATGTAGTCAATCGTAAGAATCTAAGAGCAAAAGAGTTTATGGCGATCGCTCTCTGAAATTTAGCAGCAATTAGCCATTGATTACCTCGTTTTTCCAAGTCATTTAAATGAGTAAATAACACGGAGATCTGCCAATGGATAACGTTATAGGTATCGGCGACATTAGCATGAGCGACGTGATGCAAATGGATTCCTCTAAAGCAGTGAGTATGTTTAGGAATCGATTTGCAGCCTACAAAAAGCTAGCAGATGAAATTGGAGAAGATGCAGCTTTTGAACAAATGATGTTAGCCTATCCTGGTCATCAAAAGGCGTTTATGGGTGCTTTCATTGATAACACCACCATAGCCAAAGGCTTTACCGATGCAATTCCTATCTTTCGGATCATGGGCTTCAAAATGCAAGTCGTAGATATTTCCCAAGAAGGAAAAGATGCTGCGCTAGAAATTCAACGAGTTTGCCCAGTGCTTTCAATTGCCAAGGAATATGGACTTGAAAGTCCTTGCCGAGTTATTTGCGAGATGGAACAAGAAGCAACCAGAAGAGCATTTCCTGGTATGAAAGCTGCAATTATTAGCAAGCAGGCAGATGGTGATTGTGTTTGTATGTTCAAGTATGAAAGACCTGCCAAAGGGGTAGAAGTAAAGCCACAAAAAACACCGAGCTTGTTCTCTCATATTCTCGATTTGATTCGCTTGACTCCTAAAATCTTGCAGATTGGGATGAACCTTTTAAAAACGTCTCTTTCTAAAGGATCGTAACTTTTATGAATGGCATTGTTCAAGACCTCAAGCATTTGATTGCAGGTGAAGTCAGCAACGCTTCAGAAATTTTGACAGAAGTTTCCCAAGATTTTGGTGGTATATTCCAAAAGTCTCCCCAAGTTGTTGTCACTCCTCAAAATGCTAATGATATTGCCCAAACTGTTAAATATGCCGCTCGCAAAGGATTAGTAGTTTCTTCACGCGCTGCGGGACATTCGTTAGGTGGTCAGTCTTTAAACCAAGATGGAATCGTTTTAAATATGAGGAATCTCGATGCAATTCGAGATATCCAAAAAGAGCAACTCTGGTTTAAAGCTGATGCGGGGACTTCTTGGAATCAAGTAGTAAATGCTTGTATTCCTGATGGTTTAGTTCCTCCCGTATTAACCAATTATTTTGGTGTTTCTTTAGGAGGAACTCATTCTGCGGGTGGTATAGGTGCAGCCTCTTTTCTTTATGGAAATCAAGCTGATAATTGCCTTGGTCTAGAAGTGGTAACAGCAGAAGGCGAGATTCTCTGGTGTACGCCTGAAGAAAACAGCGAACTTTTTAATCACGTACTTTGCGGTTACGGTCAATTTGGAATTATTACCCAAGTTCAGCACAAACTCAGAGTTTACCCTTCCCTAACCCGCACGTATTTACTGTTCTATGACAACCTAGATGCTCTTTTGCATGACAAACGCGTTTTAGTAACCGAACAAAGAGTCGATCATCTCGTATCTTTCCCAGTTCCCTGTTTGCAAGGAGTATCCAGAGTAACAGGAATAATGCAACCTTTGATTCAATGGTTTTACACGTTGCGAATTACCGTTGAAGCAAATTCTCCTGACGCTATTGATGATAAAGAAATCTTTGCAGGCTTAAATTTTTATCGTCATATTCATACTGAAGATTTGGGATTTGAACAATTCATCGAACCCATGATTCAAGTGGATAGCAAGGATATTGCTCACCCTTGGATGGATGTTTTTCTTCCGGCCTCATCTGCTAAAAATTACATGGAAACGGCTCTCAAACAGTTGCCTTCTTTTCTCGATATTAGTAAGGCACAAATGGGCTGTTTTTGCTTGGTAAACCGCAATAACACCAAGCCTATGTTTCGTTTACCGCAAGAGGAAGAACTGATTATTGGTTTTGGAATTTATCCCAGCATTCCGAAATCGCAAGTTCAACCCATCTTGGCTGAATTGAAAAAGCTCAGTAACCTGAGTTTAGAGATGAATGGAAAAAGATATCTAACTTGCTGGATAGATTTTACTATTCAACAGTGGGAAAGCCAATTTGGCGATTACTGGCCAAAAGTTAATCAAATCAAAAGGAAGTACGATCCTAAAGGAATATTTAACTCTGGCTTTTTTGAGTACGAACAGATTACTCATGCGCCGATCGCACCGCACGAAAACCAACTCGTTGAGAATGTTGCTACTAAGTCTGCGCTCGCAGTATAAGTCATATCGTATCCGTTCAAAGACTTATTATTTAGGCTGACGCGGGGACGCGGGGACACGGAGAGATTTTAAAGAAGCGATCGCTAGAAATTCGATTCTTTAATTTGCACTATATGTTTCACTTTTTGTCAACATATTTTTGAAAAATTTAGATGCGTTTTCCCTGGCACACCACCCGCTAAGAATGAAATAAACACTTTCTTCTCACACTCCCTACTCCTAATACGGTTCAAGATCCCCCCGCCTACGGCGACCCCCTTAAAAAGGGGGTGAAAGAGGGTTATAAGCCCCCCTTTTTAAGGGGGGTTGGGGGGATCTTCGAGGAATAAACACGTTAACCGAACCGTATTGTCCCCACTCCCCATGTTTCTTGAAAGAGGACAAACTTCAGAGGAGGAAACATGAATATTGCACTTGTAGGTCTTAGTCACAAAACAGCTCCTGTTGAAATTCGGGAAAAACTGAGTATTCCAGAAGAACGAATTGAAAACGCGATCGCCCAGCTGTGTAAATACTCTCACATTGAAGAAGCTGCCATTCTTAGTACTTGTAATCGTTTAGAAATTTACGTAGTTGTAAACAAAATAGATCGGGCAGCTGGTGAGGTAACAGAGTTTCTTTGCGAATACAGTAAACTGCCTTTTGCAGATTTGCATCAATATTTATTTACTCTGCTACAGCAAGATGCTGTTAAACATTTGATGCAAGTTGCTTCCGGTTTGGATAGTTTGGTGTTGGGAGAAGGACAAATTCTCGCTCAAGTCAAACATGCCTATCAACTGGTTCAGCAATACAATGACGGTTCTGGACGCATTCTCAATCAGTTGTTCAAGCAAGCCGTTACCACTGCCAAGCGGGTGAGAACGCAGACCTCAATCGGTACGGGTGCGGTTTCGGTTAGCTCTGCGGCAGTAGAATTAGCCCAAATCAAAGTAGAGAAGTTATCGGCTTGCCGAGTGACGATTGTAGGCGCTGGTAACATGGCTCGGCGACTGGTGCAACATCTAATTGCTAAAGGAGCAACTCAAATTTCCATTGTCAATCGTTCCCTGGAACGAGCTGAGGAATTGGCGAATCAATTCCCTGATGCAAAAGTGCAATATTATCCGCTTGCTGAATTGATGTCATTAGTGGCAGCTTCGGACTTGGTTTTTACCAGCACTGCTTCTACAGAACCCTTACTCGATGGAGCCAAACTCAAAGTTGCATTGAAACCCGAACAGCCTTTGATGCTGTTCGATATTTCAGTGCCTCGTAACGTTGATGCGGACGTTAATGAGTTACCTGACGTGCGCGTGTTTAATGTTGATGATTTAAAAACCGTCGTTGCCCAGAATCAAGAAAGTCGTCGGCAAATGGCAATCGAGGCACAAGTATTAATTCAAGAGGATTTAGAAGCATTTCAAACTTGGTTGCGATCGCGAGAAACCGTTTCTATTATTAGCTGTTTACGTGAAAAAATGGAAAAAATTCGCGAACAAGAGTTAGAAAAAGCTTTGTCCCGTATGGGGTCTGATTTTGCTAAAAAACATCAAGAAGCTGTGGAAGCGCTAACTCAAAGGATTATCAACAAAATTCTCCACGAACCGATGGTGCAACTGCGGACGCAGCGGGATGTAGAAGCTCAACGCCTTGTCCTCCAAGTTCTGCAAGAGTTGTTTAATTTGGATACGGGAGAGGTGCAATCTAATTTTGTTGCCAAAACATCTTCTTTATCAATAAGCACCGTAGAAATAGCAGCAAAAAACATCAATCTTGCTCAAGTGAATCTTGAAAATGTCAAAGTTGCTCAAATGAGACTTGAAAGTATTGAAGTCCATGCAAAAGTTGAGGAAGTTATTGCTTAAAGCGTAACTTAAGAAAATTCATTATTCTCCACAGCAATAACAGGAAGCAAGTATGTTAAAAAACTTCTGGTACGCTTGTGAGTTCAGCGCCGCCGTTACCAAAAAACCCAAGCAAGTTCGGATATTAAATCAGAAATTTGTCTTCTACCGTAACAGTCAAGGACGACTGATAGCTCTGCAAGATCGGTGTCCCCATCGTGGTGCTGCTTTATCTCTCGGTTGGGTAAAAGATGACTGTATCCAATGCCCCTATCATGCCTGGAAGTTTCAAGCAGATGGAAGATGTATTGACATTCCTGCTAATCAACCCGGAATTCCTATTCCTAAGAATGCTCGCGTAGATAGTTATCCAATACAGGAAAAATACGGTTTTATCTGGCTATTTTATGGGGATTTACCGGAAAAAGAACGTCCGCCAATCCCACCCTTGCCAGAATTTGAAGACCCAAGCCTACAGAAAATTTTCTTTGAATACGAACTGAATGCTCACTACACCCGCACGCTAGAGAATGATATGGATATGTCTCACGTATCTATTATTCATTCCAAGTCCTTCGGGAATGGGTTTGCATTAGAGCAAAAAATGGAAGATTACGAGCTGAATGTCGGGGAGTGGGAAGGTCACGCCAAAGTTAATGTCCGAGATTATACCAAAGCAAAAGACCTTTTCGCCTTTGTGTTTCGCCCATTGAAAGCCAATGTGAAGGTGACTCTAGGCTTTTATATGCCTAATATTACTCGGTTAGTGGTTGACTTCGGTCGTGGCAAGCTGGTTAATTTTACTGTTCACGTTCCTGTTGACGATCGCACCACGATTACCAAGCGAATTCAGTTTCGCAGTTTTTTAACTTTTCCTTGGGCTGATGGCATATTTCAGCGGGCAGCTTACAAAGTTGTGATGGAAGATAAGGGAGTGGTTGAGTCTGAATATCCGATGGCAGTCCCCGATAAGTTGTCAGACGAAGTTCACGTTCCTTGCGATAACTTATCTATTGCTTATCGCAAACTTCGTCAAAAATGTTTGGCGATGGGATGGGGTATGAAGCCTTATCAGAACCAATCAGATAACTCGAACGGAAATTTAACGCCACCTTCTCCTGAGAAAACAGAATGGTTTATTTCAGCCATAGTGGGCGATCGCTCATGAACAGCTTTTGTCTTATTGAAGAACTAAATTTAACGTGACTTCGATGAAGCTCTCCCTCCCAGCCTCCCTCTCCGAAACGGAAAGGGAGGAGCAACGAAAAATTAAGCTTTTTACTCCCCTCTCCGTGTCGGAGAGGGGTTGGGGGAGAGGTCAAATAAGACTTGTCGAACTCACGTTAAATTTAGAGTTCGCATAACTAGGGCGGGCAAGATGCCCACCCCACAAGATTGGATTGTTGCAAATCCCAAATTCTTGAAATGACAATTATTAAATCCAGGGAGAAATGTATGGGGAATTATACGTTACTGCAAGCTGCGCGAGGTGAAGTACTCGATCGCCCTCCTGTATGGGTGATGCGCCAAGCGGGTCGCTACATGAAAGTTTATCGAGATTTGCGTCAGAAGTATCCCTCGTTCCGCGATCGCTCCGAGAATCCCGATCTAGCCGTGGAAATCTCGCTGCAACCTTTCCGTGCCTTCCAACCCGATGGGGTGATTATGTTCTCAGATATCCTCACGCCGTTGCCTGGTATGGGTATCTCCTTTGACATCATGGAAAGTAAAGGGCCGATATTCGAGCAACCAATCCGCACGCAAGCACAAATTGAGGCGCTGACTGCCCTTGAACCCGAAGCTTCTTTACCTTTCGTGCAGCAAATTCTGAGGACGCTACGCCAAGAAGTTAACACTCAAGCTACCGTCTTGGGCTTTGTCGGCGCTCCTTGGACATTAGCTGCCTATGCAATTGAAGGTAAAAGTTCAAAAGACTACGCCATTATCAAAAGGATGGCTTTCTGTCAACCTGCAATGTTGCATCAATTTTTAGGGAAACTGGCAGATGCGATCGCAGTTTACGCTCGCTATCAAATTGATGCCGGTGCCCAAATCGTGCAACTGTTTGATTCTTGGGCGGGACAACTCAGTCCTGAAGATTTCCAGACGTTTTCTCTACCTTACCTGCAACGAGTCGTGCAACAGGTTAAGGCAACGCACCCCGACACGCCGCTGATTTTGTATATCAACAACAGTGCTGGAATCCTAGAGTTAATGGCGCAATCCGGTGTTGATATCGTCAGCGTAGACTGGACTGTGGATATGGCAGTAGCGCGGCAGCGACTTGGTGCAAATATTGGAGTCCAAGGAAATATCGATCCGTGCGTGTTGTTCGGTACTAAAGAGCTGATCCGCGATCGCATTCTCGACACGATCCGCAAAGCGGGGAATCAGAAGCACATCCTCAATCTCGGTCACGGGATTTTACCGAACACTCCAGAAGAGAATGTTGCTTTCTTTTTCGAGACAGTCAAGCAACTCAACTACGCGTCAAACAATCTCAACTAAAAGCTATGACTTCAGTGCAACCCGCTTCATCTAACATTTCCAGTCCCGTTCGCACCATCCGCATCGGTTCTCGTAAAAGCCAACTCGCACTCGTGCAAACTTACTGGGTTCGAGAACAACTCCAAAAGCATTTTCCCGATATTTCCTTTGAAGTCCACACCATGTCCACCCAAGGCGACAACATCTTGGATGTGGCATTAGCCAAGATTGGCGATAAAGGACTATTCACCAAAGAACTCGAATTGGGAATGCTCAACCAGGAGATTGACTTTGCAGTTCACTCTCTCAAGGATCTGCCGACTTGTTTGCCAGAGGGGTTAGCGTTAGCAGCCGTAACAGAACGGGAAAACCCGGCAGATGCTTTAGTTGTGCATGAAAAACACAAAGATAAGCAAATCGATACGCTGCCAGAAGGCACAGTCATCGGCACTTCTTCGCTGCGCCGCCTCGCACAATTGCGTTATCACTTCCCCCACTTTACTTTTAAGGACGTGCGCGGCAACTTAAATACGCGCTTGGCAAAGCTGGATGATGGAGAATACGATGTGCTGATTTTGGCAGCAGCAGGGTTGCAGCGATTGGGAATGAGCGATCGCATTCATCAAATTCTGCCCACCGAACTCTCTCTGTATGCCGTCGGACAGGGAGCGTTAGGTATTGAATGCCGCGCTGATGATTTGCAAGTACTGTCATTACTCAAAGCAATTGAACACATCCCCACCCGCGATCGCGCTTTAGCCGAACGTGCATTCTTACGAGAACTAGAAGGCGGTTGCCAAGTACCAATCGGTGTTAATACGCAGCTGGACGAAAATAAGTTGACATTAACAGGGTTAGTCGCCAGCGTAGATGGCAAACGTCTAGTCAAAGATTCTGTTACAGGCACTGCTAACGAGGCAGAAAATTTAGGTATTCAATTAGCTCATAACTTGCGGCAACAAGGAGCTACAGAGATTTTGACTGAAATTTTCCAGACAGTCCAGCGGAGTTAGGGAGTTGCAACTCAAAAAATATCCTGTCGCTGTGTAGGCAGGGGAGCAGGGGGGCAGAGGAGAGACAGAAAAATACGATTAAAGGGAAAGGATTTTTTCGCTCGCCGCTTTCCCCTTACCCTTTACCCCTTACCCCTTACCCCTTACCCTTTACCCCTTACCCTTTACCCCTTACCCCTTACCCTTTCATCGTTCATCTTAATACTATGTTTCCAATTCATCGCCCGCGTCGGCTGAGAAGCCATCCCCAACTGCGGCGGATGGTGCGCGAAAACGTTCTGACAACCAGTGATTTAATTTACCCGCTTTTTGCCGTACCGGGTGAGGCGATCGCTAACGAAGTCAAATCCATGCCTGGAGTTTACCAACTTTCTGTAGATAAAATCGTCGAAGAAGCGAAGGAAGTTTACGACCTCGGCATTCCAGCCATTATTTTATTTGGCATTCCTGAAGATAAGGATTCAGATGCAACGGGCGCTTGGCACGATTGCGGGATCGTTCAAAAAGCTGCTACTGCCGTTAAAGAAGCTGTACCCAACTTAATCGTGATCGTCGATACTTGCTTGTGCGAATACACTAGTCACGGTCACTGCGGCTATTTAGAAGTAGGAGATTTAACCGGGCGCGTTCTCAACGACCCAACGCTGGAATTGCTGAAAAAAACGGCAGTTTCACAAGTCAAAGCGGGTGCAGATATCATCGCGCCATCTGGAATGATGGATGGTTTCGTGCAAGCCATTCGTTCGGGTTTAGATGAAGCAGGCTACCAAGATACGCCGATATTATCTTACGCCGCCAAGTATGCCTCGGCTTATTATGGGCCTTTCCGCGATGCCGCCGACTCAACACCGCAATTTGGCGATCGCAGAACTTACCAAATGGACGCCGGTAACAGTCGTGAAGCCTTAAAAGAAATCGAACTCGACATTATCGAAGGTGCAGATATGTTAATGGTCAAGCCAGCCTTGGCCTACATGGATATTATCTGGCGCGTCAAGGAAGCAAGCAACTTACCCGTTGCTGCTTACAACGTTTCTGGCGAATACTCAATGGTTAAAGCTGCTGCCCTCAACGGTTGGATTGACGAAGAACGGGTGGTAATGGAAACATTGACTGGTTTTAAACGGGCTGGCGCTGACTTGATTTTGACTTATCACGCCAAAGACGCTGCTCGTTGGTTAGCGAAGCTTGGCAATTAAAGTTTCTAGTAGTTCGCTTTCGTGACGCAAGCGGGGTAAGGGGTAAGGGGTAAAGGGTAAAGGGTAAGGGGTAAAGGGGAAAGGGGAAAGGTTTTAAATCCCTTACCCTTTCCCCAGCGCTCACAAGCGCATTTTTGGGTTGGCAGACCAATAGTTTTGATTTAATGTCGTTGGCGTAGAAAAGGAAGTCTTGTATGTTCATTCCACTCGGTTTCGTGCAACGCTCCGTTTTAACTAGCTTGGGAAAGATGGCCTATTACACTAACCAAGGTGAACTTTGGGCAACCGATGGAATGGGCGATACCCCAGAGGGCACGCTACGCGAACGCGAAACTTTAATATTCTTCCACGGTATTGGAGGTGGGGCATCTGCCTATGGGTGGTCGAAGGTCTATCCAGCATTTGCAGGAGATTATAGAGTGTTGGCACCCGACTTGATTGGCTGGGGGCGATCGGATCGTCCCGAACAAAATTATCTTCCAGGCGACTACATCGCAATGCTAATTGAGTTCATCGAGAAGACGTGCCAAGCCCCTGTAACAATAATTGCTTCTTCCCTAACTGGAGCTTTTGCAATCCGAGCCGCAGTCAAACGTCCCGACCTGTTTAAATCACTCATTCTTACGCTTCCGTCAGGCATTAAAGACTTTAGGCAATACTACAGCAATAGCTTCTTCGCTCAAATTGCCAGTGTTCCTATTCTCGATCGCGTTCTTTACGCAGGGCAAGTCAGCAGCTTTGGCATTCGTGACTTTTTTGAGCGAGTGTTTGCTCAACCCAATCGTCTTTCTCCCGAAATTGTAGAAGCTTTTGTGCAATCGGCGCAGCAGCCAAATGCCGAATATGCTGCCCTGTCATTTTTACAAGGTAGTTCATCCTTCGATCTATCAGAATACATTCCAAAATTGACAACACCTACCATCTTTATTTGGGGAAACCAAGCGAAGTTTACAGGGCCGGATGTAGGGCGTCGCCTTGCAAATCTAAATCCACAAGCAATTCAAGCATTTATAGAACTAGAAGATGTAGGATTGAGTCCAGAACTGGAAGTGCCGGAAGTAATAATCGGATTAATTCGCAAGTTTTTGCCTGTGTTAGCACAGTAAATTTTTGATATGGCGCTTCTTAGTTGAGTAGGCTACTGCCAAGAACACCAAGAGTTATTAAAGCCCTATCTTTGATGCATCGACCTGCACCTTTAATGCATCGACCTGCACCTTTGATGCATCGACCCGCACCTTTGATGCATCGACCTGCACCTTTAATGCATTGACCCGCACCTTTGATGCATCGACCTGCACCTTTGATGCATCGACCTGCACCTTTGATGC